>NZ_JBIRHU010000026.1:0-114206 GCF_044328675.1 Streptomyces sp. NPDC017890 | reverse complement strand
CGCCCCCCCCCCCCCCCCCCCGGGCGGGGGGGGGGGGGGGGGGGGGGGCCCGCCCCCCCCCGCCCCCGGGGGGGGGGGGGGGCGCCGCCCCCCGGGGGGGGGGGGGCCCGGGGGGGGCGGGCCCCCCCCCGGCCGGCATCAGTTCTGGACGGGCTCGGCCGGGTCCGTCAGGCGCCCGGCGAGCATCGCGGCGAGCGCCGCGGTACTCCCGTAGGTCCACAGGAGCGTGGGCGACAGCTTCATGCCGAACGCCGATTCCAGTCTGTTGCGCAGCTCCAGGCTCATCAACGAGTCAAGCCCAAGGGACTTGAAGGGCGCTTCACGGTCGATGGAGCCGGCCTCGAGCCGCAGGACCCGGCCGGCCAGCTCGCGGACCTTGCCCTCGACCAGCGTCGGGCGTTCGGCGTCGTCCGCCCGGCGTACCCGGCCCAGGAACTCCTCGCCGCCGCCGGGCCCGCCGCCGTCCCGGGCGAGGGAGGCCATGACACCCCAGCTGGGCTGGGCCGCGGTCTCCGGGTAGGCGTCGAACCAGTGCCGGGCGTCCAGCGGAACGTAGGACACCACCCGGCCGGGCCCGTCCAGCAGATGCGCGAGGGCCTGCCAGGCCTCCGCGGCGGCGAACCCGGACATGCCGTGGTCGGCGAGCCGGTCACCGCGGATCGCGTCGTCGGCGGCGAGGCCGATGTCGGCGAACGGACCCCACTGGACGGCGAGCGCGGGCCGCCCCCGCCGCCGCCTGGCCTCGGCCAGCGCGTCCATGAAGACGTTGCCCGCCGCGTACCCGGCCTGACCGGGGTTGCCGACCAGGCCGGCCACCGAGGAGAACAGCACGAACAGGTCGAGCGGGTCGTCCCGGGTGAGCTCGTCCAGGTGGCGTGACCCGTCGACCTTCGGTCCCAGGACCTTCACCAGCTGATCGGCCGTCAGGTTGCCGATGACGGCGTCGTCGAGCACGCCCGCCGCGTGGAACACACCGCGCAGCGGCGGCAGCTGGGCGCGTACGGCGTCCAGCGCCGTGGCCAGTGCCGTACGGTCGGCCACGTCGACGGCGAGTGTGCGGACCTCGGTGCCCCGCGTCCTGAGTTCCTCGATGCGGCGTTCGGCCGCGGCACCGGGCCGGGAGCGGCCGAGCAGGACGACGGAGCGGGCGCCGCGGTCCGCGAGGAACTCCGTGAGGGACAGACCGAGCGCGCCGAGCCCGCCGGTGACGAGGTACGTGGCGTCGGGGCGCAGCCGGCCCGCCGGCAGCGGTTCCGGAGCGATGGAGGCGACCCGCTCCGGCCCGGTGAGCACGAGCTTGCCGGTGTGCTCCCCGCGCGCCATGGAACGCAGCACCTCGGCGGCGTCGGCGAACGGGTGCTCGGTGACGGGCAGCGGCGGCAGGGTGCCGTCGGTCACGCGCTGCCAGACCGCGTCCAGGATCCGCGCGAAGCGGGCCGGGCGGCGGGTGATCAGACCGGCCACGTCGACGGCCGCGAAGCTGGTGCCCTTGGCGAAGCTGCGCAGGCCGAGGGTGCGCGAGGCGTAGATGTCCCGCTTGCCGACCTCGATGAACCGGCCGTCCTCGGCGAGCACGGCCAGGCCCTGCTCGATCGCCGCGCCCGCCAGCGAGTTGAGGACCACGTCCACGCCCCGCCCGCCGGTGATCCGCCGTACCTCGTCGGCCCAGGACAGGTCGCGGGAGTTCAGGACGTGCTCGATGCCCATCTCCCGCAGCGCCGCCCGCTTGGCCTCGGTGCCGGCCGTGGCGACGACGTGGGCGCCCAGGGCGCGGGCCACGCCGACCGCGGCCAGGCCCAGTCCGCCGGCCGCGGAGTGGATCAGTACCGTCTCCCCGGCCTCCAGCGCCGCCTTCTCGGCCAGGGAGTACCAGGCGGTGGCGGTGACCAGCGGCAGGGCGGCGGCCTGGGCGGGCGTCAGCTGCTCCGGAAGCGGCCTGACGTGCTCGGCGCGCGCCGTCAGGTGCGAGGCGAGGGCGCCGAACCCGCAGGCCACCACCCGGTCGCCGACGGCGGTCCCGGTCACCCCGGGGCCCACCGCGGTGACCGTGCCGGCGCACTCGCCGCCCAGCAGCCCGGCACCGGCGGAGTCGTCCGGGTAGGTGCCCATGGCCTTCATGACGTCGATGAAGTTGACGGCGGCCGCCTCGACCGCCACCTCGACCTGGCCGGCGGCCGGCGCGCTGCGGGCCAGTGGACGGAACACCATCCCCTCCCACAGGCCCGACGCGTCCGGGCGCAGCCGGAACGGCTGGGCCGCCCCCGTCCACGGCAGCCGTGCCGTGACCGGGTCCTCCTCCTCGCCGCGCACCAGCCGGCCCACCAGGCGCCGGTCGCCGCGCAGCACGGTCTGGTCCTCGGTGTCCGCTGACAGCAGCAGCGCGGTGAGCGGTCGGGTCCAGTCGCCGGCCGCGGTGCGCACGTCCACCAGCGACGCGGCGAGCTCCGGGTGTTCGCGGCGCAGCACCCGGCCGAAGCCCCAGTACAGCGCGGCCCCCGGATCGGGTGACTCGTCGGCGGACACCCCCTGCGCCCCGTCGGTGACCACCACGGTCCGCGGTGGCACCGGCAGCGCGGTGGCCGCCCGGACCAGGTCGGCGAGTCCGAGCAGCCCGGCCCGCTGGTCCGCGAGGCCACGCCCGGCGCCGGGTGCGAGGAAGACCAGCCCGTCCGGGGTGCCGCCCTCCCGCAGCCTCTCCGCCGCGTCCGGCCCGGCGGGCAGCACCGTGGCGGTGGCGCCTTCGGCGGTGAGCGCGGCGGCCAGTTCCCGACCGGTGCCGGCGGCGTCGTACAGCACCCAGTGGCCGGTGCGCACGGCGGGCGCCGCGGGTGTCTCGTCGGCGGCCCGGAACTCCAGCCGGTGCAGCCGCGCCGGGTCCACCCGCTGCTCGTCGCCCGCCTCGATGGTCTGGAACCGCAGGCCCGTCATGCCCAGTACGGGCCGGCCCTCGTCGTCGTGGCAGACCAGGTCGAAGGTGTCGTCGCCGGTGCGGTGCGCGTGCGCCGAGACGGCGGTGACGACCGCGTCCGGGCCCAGCGCGAGGTCGACGCGGGCCACGGCGGTCGGCACCACCGTGGCGCCGCCCGGCACCAGGGCGAGGGTGACCTGGAGCGCGGCGTCCCACAGCGCGGGGTGCAATTCGCCGGGGCGCACCCCGGCCAGGCAGGAGTCCGGCAGCCGTACGGTCCCGGCCGCCCGGTCGCCGGCCACGCGCAGTGCGGTCACGCCGCGGAAGGCGGGCCCGTAGTTCAGTCCGCGGGCCGCGCAGTCGGCGTAGAAGGTGTCGGCGTCCAGTTCCCGGGCGTCCGCGGGCAGCCCGGGCGGGGCCGGCAGGTCCCGGCCGCCGGCGCCCACGCGGGCGGTGGCGTGCCGGGTCCAGGCGTCCGCGCCCTCGGGCAGCGAGGTGAGGGTGAAGCCCGCCGAGTCGGCGCCGTCCTCACGCCACAGGGCACCGACGCGGACCGGCTCGTCGGTGAGCGTCAGATCGCTGCGGAACCGTACGGAGTGCAGGGCTTCGGGGTTCTGACCGGTGCGGGCCCGGGCGGCGGCCACCGCCAGCGCCAGCATCGCCGCGCCGGGCAGCACCACGGCGTCGTACACCCGGTGGTCGCGCAGCCAGGGCAGGTCGTGCGGGGACAGTTCGGTACGGCCCTCGTGGACGTCCTGCTCGGTGGCGGACGGGGTGAAGGCGAAGGCCAGGCCGCCGCCCGGCGCCGCGCTGCGCCGGGGCACGTCGGGCAGCCAGAAACGGGACCGCTGCCACGGGTACGGCGGCACGGCCGCCCCCGGCCGGGCGGGCAGCGCACCGAACGGAGTCAGGCCCTCCGTGTAGGCGCGGCCCAGCGCGCGGGTGAAGTCGGTGAGCGCGCCCTCCTCGCGGCGCAGACTGGGCAGCACCGCCACGGGTGTCTGTCGGGCGGCCGCCAGCTGCTCCACGGCCGGCGTCAGCACGGGGTGCGGGCTGATCTCCACGACGTGGGTGACCCCGGCGTCCAGCAGCGCGGACAGGGCGTCCGCGAACATCACGGGCCGGCGCAGGTTGGCGGCCCAGTAGGCGGCGTCCAGTTCCTCGCCGCCGACCTCCCGGCCGACCACCGTGGACATCATCGGCACGGCGCCGCGGCGGGGCCGCACGGGCGCGAGCACCTCGACCAGCTCGTCGGTGAGCTCGTCCATGTGGTGGCAGTGCGAGGCGTAGTCGACGTTGACCAGACGGCAGAACGTGCCGTCCGCCTCCAGCAGCTCCCGCAGCATCAGCACCGCGTCCGTGTCGCCCGACAGCACACAGGAGGACGGGCCGTTGTTCACGGCCAGGGACACGCTGTCCTCGAAGCCCTCCAGGGCCTTCTGCGCCTCCGCCACCCCGAGGTCGACGGCGAGCATCCGCCCCCGGCCCGCGGTGCGCTTGGCGAGCCGGCTGCGCAGCGCGATGATCCGCGCCCCGTCCTCGTAGGACAGGTGCCCGGCGATGGTCGCGGCCGTCACCTCGCCCTGGCTGTGCCCGACCACGACGTCCGGTGCGACGCCGGCGGCCCGCCACAGCTCCGCGATGCCCAGGGACATCGCCCACAGGGTCGGCTGGAGCATCTCGACGTGCTCCAGCCACTCGTCGCCCGCCGTGCCGGAGACGATGGCCTCCAGGTCCCACGGGAAGTGCGGGTCCAGAGCCCGGGCACAGCGCCGGATCACCTGTGCGAACAGCGGGGACTCGGCGTACAGCCGCCGGCCCATGCCGGCCCACTGCGAGCCCTGCCCGGGCAGCACGAAGGCGACCCGGCCGCGCTCCTTGGCCCGGCCCGTGACCACCCCCGGGATCTCCGCGCCGGGGTCGGCGGCGAACAGGCCCAGCCGGTCCCGCAGTCCGGCCACGTCAGAGGCGGTGACCGCGGCGCGCGCCGGGAAGTGGTCGCGCTCGTTGCCGAGCGACCCGGCCAGGCGTACGACACCGTCGGCGTCCTGGGGCAGCGCGGCGAGCACGTCCTCGGCGCGGCGGCGCAGCGCGGCGTCGCTGTGCGCGGTCAGCGGCAGCAGCAGCGCGCCGGGCGCGGGCACCGAGGGGGGCTCGTGCAGGGGCGGGGTGCGCAGCACCACATGGGCGTTGGTGCCGCCCCAGCCGAAGGAGTTGACGCCCGCGTACAGGGTGCCGTCGGCCGGCAGGTCGACCGGCTCGGTGGCGACCTTCAGATTGTGCTCCGCGAACGGGATCCTCGGGTTGGGCTCCTCGGCGTGCAGGCTGCGCGGGATGTGCCGGTGCCGCAGCGCCAGCACGGTCTTGACCAGCCCGGCCAGTCCGGCCGCCGCCTCCAGGTGACCGATGTTGCTCTTGGCGGAGCCGATGAGCAGCGGCCCGGAGCCGGCGGGGCGCGCCCGGCCCAGGGCGCTGCCCAGCGCCTCGGTCTCGATCGGGTCGCCGCGCAGGGTGCCGGTGCCGTGCGCCTCGACGTAGGCGAGCCGGTCCAGGGGGACGCCCGCCCGCTCGTACACCCGGCGCAGGAGGTCCGCCTGCGCCTCGATGTTGGGCGAGACCAGGCTGTGCCCGCCGCCGTCGTTGTTGACGGCGCTGTCCACGATGACGCCGTGGACGCGGTCGCCGTCGGCGATCGCCCGGTCCAGCCGCTTGAGCCAGACCCCGACCGCCCCCTCGCCGCGCACGAAGCCGTTGGCCTGGGCGGAGAACGCCCGGCAGTGGCCGTCGGGAGACAGGCCGCCGAAGTGGGTCAGCCCGATGGAGTTGTCGGGCGCCAGGATCAGGTTGACGCCGCCGACGAAGGCACCGTCGAGGTCGCCGGAGCGCAGCGCGCCCGCGGCCAGGTCCAGCGCGACCAGGCCCGAGGAGCAGCCCGTCGCCACGACCATGCTGGGGCCCCGCAGCCCGAGGAAGTACGAGATGCGGGCCGCGATGATGTCCAGGGCGCTGCCGACGGCGGTGTGCTGGGTGGTCGGGACGCCCCGCTCCTTGCGGTTGGACTGGTAGTCGTGCCACAGCGCGCCCACGTACACGCCGGTGCGGCTGCCGCGGACGGCGGCGGCCGGCACACCGGCGTGCTCCAGGGTCAGCCAGCCGATCTCCAGCATCAGCCGCTGCTGCGGATCGAGGTCCTCCGCCTCGCGCGGCGAGATGCCGAAGAAGCCCGGGTCGAACTGGTCGACGTCGTCCAGGAGCGCGGCCACCGAGGGGATCTTCCTGGCCGGGTCGAGCTGCGCGGAGGTGTCCCAGCGCTCCGGCGGCACCGGACGCACCGCCTCCGCGCCGTCGGTCAGCAGCCGCCAGTACGCGTCGATGTCCGGCGCGCCCGGGAAACGGCCCGCCATGCCGATCACCGCGATGGGCACCGGCGTCCGTCCGGTGGACAGGGACTCGTCAGTCATGCGTGCTCACCTCGAACGTGCTCGCGGCGGACGTGCTCGGGCCGGTCGTGCTCGGGCCGGTCGTGCTCGGGCCGGTCGTGCTCGGGTCTGCGGCGTCGGCCGCGCGCGGCCCGCCGGTGCGGGCGAGGGCCAGGTCGGCGTCGTCGATGGCGTGCTGGGCGTTGATGACCTTGTTGAAGACCCGGTACTTGCCGGGGAAGGCGTTGAGCAGGCGGAAGCGGAGCCGGCGCAGCCGCACCCCGCGCGGGTCGCCGACCGCGAGCGCCGCCTCCTGCATCCGCTGGAAGCGGGTGACGTGCGTCTTGTGCGCGCGCCGCGCCGCCACGAAGTCGGCCAGCTCGGCCCGGGTGACGACCCGTTCCGGGCCGCCGCGGGCGAGGGCGCGGGACAGGACCGGGACCAGTGCGATCGAGTCCTGCATGGCGAGGTTGACCCCCTGGCCGAGGATCGGCGTCGCGGTGTGCGAGGCGTCCCCGATCAGCAGCAGGCCGTCGCGCGCCCACTCCTCCATCTCCGCGGTGAAGATCTCCAGGAAGCCGGTGTCGTCCCAGGACCGCAGGTGCTCGTCGACGAGCGGCGCGAGCTGCGGGGAGATCCGCATGATGCCCTGCTTGAAGGCGTCGAAGCCGGCGGCGCGCAGCTCGCCCAGCCCCCGCTTGGGCAGGTTGTGGCCCACGCGCAGCGTGTCCGGGAAGGTCGGCAGGATCACCAGGTGCTTGTCCCGCTCGACGACGAGCTGGGCGGCGCTGCCCCACTCCGGCGGCCGGGGCAGCTTGAACGACAGGAAGTCGCGGGCCATCGGCTGGATGTCGGCGGCGAGTCCGGACGCCTTGCGGACCTTGGAGAAGCGTCCGTCGGCGCCGATGACGATCCGGGCGCGCACCGGTACCCGCTCCTCGCGGCCCCGGCCGAGGACCGCGCCGCGTATCCCGCCGCCCTCCTCGATGAGCGAGGAGAAGCTCCAGCCTTTCAGGTAGACGTAGCCCTGGAGGTCCTCCGCGGCCCGGTTGAAGATGCGGATCAGGGAGGGCTGCGGAATGTCGATGGGCAGCGGCTGGTCCTTGAACCGGCGGTAGTCGACGTGCAGTACCGGGCGGCCCTCGGCGACCGTGGTGACCGAGGTGGTCTCCAGGAAGCCGTGCGCGCGCAGGGCCGGGCCGAAACCCAGCCGGTTCAGCGAGGTCACCGACGGCGCGGCGATGGTCTCCCCGCGGAAGCTGCGCTCCAGGTCGGTCTGCTTCTCCACCAGGACGGTACGGATGCCGCGGCGGGCCAGCAGCGTGGCGAGCAGGGAGCCGGCCGGGCCGCCCCCGATGACGAGGACGTCGGTCTCGGCCGGCGCGCGGCCGGCCACGGGCGGGTTGGTGTGATCGGTCATGCCGGCTCCCAGTTCTCCAGCCGGCTCTTCACGCCGGCGAGGATTTCGGCGGCCATCGCGCCGTCGATGACGCGGTGGTCGAAGACGAGCGAGAGGGTCAGGACGGGCGCGACGACCACGCTGCCCGCACGTACGGCGGCGGCGTCGGCGATGTGGCCGACGCCGAACCCGAGCGTCCCGGAGATCAGCGGCAGGATCGCCCCGACCGGCTCGTGGCCGATCGAGGTGACCGCGAAGGTGCCCTGCAGCAGGGCCCGCCGCCCCGGGTCACGGGACATGACCCGGTACAGCAGCCGGAACGCGGGCAGCGGCAGCCGCTGGAGCCGGCGCACCCGCGCGAACGGCCCGTCCGGGTCCTCCACCCGGGCCTTCTTGTAGACGTCGATGGTGCTCTGCACCCCGTGCACGTCCATGTCCTGGACGTCCGGCACCGTGCCGGAGACCACGCAGCGCTGCCCGTCGACGGTCTTGTCGAACAGGACCTTGGCGTGCACGGACGGCGACACGCTGAGCCGCGGCGCGCGGCCGCCGCGGAACACGGCGCGCGCCTCGGGGTACTTGCCGAGGACGTCGGCGGCGGCCTTCACCACGTAACTGACGTAGGAGGCGGGCCGCTCGGCCGCGGCCCGCGCGGCCCGCAGCGCGGTGGCGTCCACGTCCGCCATGAGGTACACGTGCGCGGTGCGGCGCGTTTCCTCCAGGAAGACGTACGTCCCCCGCCGCGCCGCGGGCAGCGGGACGGTGGCCATCGGGGTGCTCACGGTGCCTGCTCCCCGGCGGCGGCCACCACCGCGCCGATGTCGCCCGCGGTCTCGGCCGCGGCGAACCGCTCGTAGTCGAGCGGGGCACCGGTCTCGCGCTCCAGGGCGACCAGGACGCGCAGCGCGTTGACGGAGTCCCAGCCCTCGACGGCGGACAGCGGGGTGTCCGCGCCGAGCGCGTCCTCGTCGGCGTCCAGCAGCCGGGCGATCGTCTCGACGACCGTCCGCTCGGCCGCGTCCAGGGCGGATGCTGTTCCCTCAGGGGGCATGGAAGGTTCCTTCGCCGGGGCCGATGCGCACCCATGCGGGCAGCTCGGCGAGTTGGGTGAGGTCGTGCCGGAAGTCGCCGCCCTGGCCGGTGAAGCCGAGCGAGGGGTAGAACTCCGCGAACCGCGCGTTCTTCGCCGTCGGCACGTGGCGCCCGCGTACGGCGGGGGCGCCCGCCTCCCGCGCGGCCCGCAGGACGAGCCCGACGATCGCGTCCTCCACGGACCGGGAGAACACCCGGCAGGAGAGCACGAAGTTCTCGATCAGCCAGGCGCCGTCCGGTTCGCGGACCAGGGTCAGCGCGGCGGCCAGGCCGTTGTCGCCGAACGCGTCGGTGACCCGGACGCCGTAGCAGCCGGCCGAGCCGTCCGCCACCGCCCGGGCCAGCTCGTCCGCGCCGTAGCGGATGCCGGTCAGGTTGAACTGGTTGGTCTTGCCGAAGAGCTGGGCGATCCGCGCGCCGTTGAGCGGGCCGTGGGCCTCCACGGTGATCGTGGTGCCCAGCTCGCGCAGGTAGTCCTCGACGTCGGTGACCGTCTCGCGCAGCCGCTCCCGCTCGGCGCGGGCCCGGTACATCGCCCCCCGGCCGCGGTCCTCCTCGGTCAGCCGCAGCTGGTTGAACCGGCCGGAGGAGGCGAGCGCGGAGGCGTAACCGGCCGGATCGGCCGGCAGGTCCACGACGGTCACCTCGGGACGCTGACGGGCCATCAGCCCGCGCTCGGCCGGATTGTCGTCGACGAAGACCATCGCGTCGGTGCCGATGTTCAGCTCGGCGGCGATGTCCGCGACGTTGCCGGGCTTGGCGTCCCAGTTGGCGCGGAACGCGGCGAAGTCCCCGGTGCGCAGCAGCATCTCGGGGTGCGTGTCGATCGCCTCGCGGGCCACGGCCTCGTCGTTCTTCGAGCACACGGCGAGAAGCACGCCCTGCCGCGACAGGTCCTTGGCCAGACGCTGCAGCTCGCTGTGGCCCGACCCGGGGAACGCACCGCCGATCTTCAGCGCGCCCACGCCGTCGTCACCGACGACCCCGCCCCACAGGGTGTGGTCCAGGTCGAGCACCAGGCACTTGGCGGACCGGCCCAGCCGGGCCAGCACCACGCGGGCGACCTCACGGGCGTAGGCGTCCAGGAACTGGGGGCCGTAGGCGTGCGCGGCGATGTGCCGCATGCGGTCGGTGGCCGCCCACCGGGCGCCGGCCCGTTCGGCGAGCGCGTCCGCGGACAGCACCACGGTGCCCGGGCGTCCGGCGAGGTCGAGCACGGCCGCGTTCATGCGCTGCCAGGCCGCCTCGACGCGCGCCCGGGTGGCGTAGTCGACGAACCGCTCGCGCCGGGCGGCGCTCAACGGCACGGTGTTCAGCACCGCGAGGGTGCCGAGATGACGCTCGTACGCCTGGAGCCAGGACGCCAGTTCGGCGGGGAACGCGGCACAGCGCGCCACCACCTCGTCGGCGTCCAGCGGGTCGGTGACCTTCTCGAAGACGGCGGTGTCGTCCAGGAGGCAGGCGGTCACGGCCGGCCGGTGCTCCCTCAGCGTCGGCGCGCCGGCCAGGATCTCCATCCGCCACTGGTTGAAGCCGGTGGCCGCCGTGTCGGGCTGGACGCCCTCGGCCAGCAGCGCGGCCGTCAGCAGGGGCGGTACGGGATCGGTGGTGGAGGAGCCGAGCAGCGCCAGGGGTACGGGGGTGAACGCCCCGGACTCCGCGAGTGCCGTGCGCGCCGCCCGGCCGCCGAGCAGCGCGCCGGCCGCCTCCCGGTCGAGGGGGTCGCCGAGTGCGGCCAGGACGGTGCGCACCCGGTGGGCCGAGCCGCCGAGTTCCCCGGCGCGTTTCAGGGCGCGCAGTTCCGTCAGGTCGCCGGCGGCCGGGCGGGCGGGGGCCGTGGTCATCGCACGGCTCCGTTCCGGTGGCGCAGGGCCAGGCCCGACAGGATCCACTTGGAGGACTCGACGTTCGCCACCAGCAGCCGGCCGCCGGTCCCGAGGCCGGACCGGATGCGCTGCATGGCCCGGTTGAGCTGGACGAAGGGCACGGCGTTGCCGTTGTTGCCGGTGTCCGCGACACAGTTGACGGCCTGCTCGGGCCGGACCCCCAGGCGCTTGCGGATGCCGTCGGTCATCACACCGTTGAGCTGGGGCAGCAGCACGTGCTCGACCTCGTCCAGCCGCCAGCCGGTCTCGGCCGCCAGCTCCTTGAAGATGGTCTCGGCGTGCTCCGGCACGTGGTGCTCGATGGCCTTGTAGTCCTCCTCGCCCCACGGTTCGCGCACCGGACCGTCGGGCCCGTCCGTCACCGGCGCGCCCTCGGTGCCGAACCAGCGGGCGACCTGCGCGGGCGAGCGGCCCATGCCGGTGGTCCGCAGGAAGAGGTGCTCGACCAGCAGCCCCGGCCCGTCCGGGTCGGCGTCGACGACGACCGCGCCGGCGCCGTCCCCGAACAGGGCGAAGTTGATCAGCTCGGCCGGTGACATGCCGGCGATCTCGCCGCTGGAGGGGAAGAGCTTCAGGCAGGTGTCGGCGCCGATCACCAGCCCCCGGCGCAGCCCGGAGGCCAGCAGCGCGCGGGCGGTGTAGAGGCCGGTGAGGGCGCCGGCGCAGCCCGACATCAGCTGGAAGGTGGGTACGTCGTTGAGGCCGATGCGGTCGGCGACCAGGTTCACGGTGGCCGGCATCAGGTGGTCGGGGGAGGCCGTCGTCAGCACCAGGAAGTCGAGGGACGCCACGTCGGTGCCGGCGTCGGCGAGCGCGGCGGTGGCCGCGGCCACCGCGAGGTCCGAGGTGCTCTTGGGGACGGAGGGCGGGGAGTCCGTCCGGCAGAAGTACCGGGAGCGGTTCCCGGTCATCATGTCCAGCCACTTCTCGTGCAGGCCGAAGCGCTCGGCCATGTCGCGGTTGGTGACCGGCTCGCCGGGGAGGACCTCGCTGAATCCGCTGAGCCTCATGCCGCCACCTCCGCGAGGACGGTGTTGACCAGGTCGAGCAGGGCGCGCGGTGTGTCCGCGGCGGCGATCCGGTCCCGGTCCAGCTCCACGCCGTACTCCCGCTGGATGCGGCCGGTGGTCTGGAGCAGCATCAACGAGTCGCACTCCAGGTCCTCGAAGACGACGTCGAGGGCCCGGGTGTCGATGACGCTCGCGGACCCGTGGTCCTGGAACTCGAGCATGATCGCGCCGAGTTCCCGGAGGGTGAGTTGTGCCATGGTCGGTTACCCCTTCGCAGGCGGCGGTTCGTCCGTTCGGCGTGGTCGGGTCGTGCCGGTGCGGCCCTGTCGTCCGTACCGCTCCTGCGGCGGCCCGGTGGGCCCGGCGGGCGCGGTGGATCCGGTGGGCCGGCGGGCCCGGTGGCGCGTGGTGCGGGGGCGGTCGCCGGATGCCGGGATGCTCCTCGCGGAGCACCTGCGCGCGCGGTGGAAAGTGACGAGTGCGGTCCGAACACGGTCCAGGGGCCGGGACAGTGGGCTTGTGGCCTCTGTCCCGGCCCGGGCGCCTCCGATGGACGCCGCCCCAGGTCCCGAAGCGGTCTCATCGGCAAGTCCACAGTGGCGGTGCGGGCTTGACACGACCTCGAGCCGGGGTGGAAGGGGCGGGAAGGGCGCGCGGGCCGGCTCGACGGCGCGGATTCCCCGCCACGGACGGGCGCGCGGGGGAGCCGCCCGGACGGCAGGACGGGGGCAGGCGGGTGGTGTCCGCGGCGGCAGGACGGGGCAGGGGGGTGTCCGGGCGGGGAGCGGGGCTCGCCGGCGGTGTCCCGGGCGGCCGTTGCCGTACGGGGCGGCCTGCGTGCGCCGCTGTCGGCACCGTTGCCGTACAAGAGCGGCCTGTACCCGCGGGTGCCGGCGCCGTTGCCGTACGGCCTGCCCCCGCCGGTGCCGTTGCCGGCCTGCCCGGTTCCGCGCCGGGGCCGACGCTGCACGACTCGGGCGGGGCCGACACCGTACGACTCGGCAGGGTCCGACACCGTACGGCTCGGCTTCGGCGGAGTCACCGCGCACGGAACCGGCCCCGTGCCGCCTCGGCGGGCGTCACGGGGCCGTCCGGGGTGTGCGCTGCGGCTCAGTGGTCCAGGGAGCCGATGGCCGCCAGGATCTGACGGTTCAGGGCCGTGCCGGCGCGGGTGTCCGGCTGGGCCGAGCGCCGGGTGTCCTGCAGCGCGATCGCCGCGAGATGGCCCGTGGGCAGGTCGAACGTGGCGAACCGCCAGGTGTCGTCGGTGACGGGCGTACCGTCGGACCGTTCGAGCAGGATCGTTTCGGCTGTCGTGCTCCCGTCGGCTCCCGCCGGCCCCGCGCCCGCCCCCGTGCGGAATCCGAACTCGGTGAACGGAAACCGCAGCCCCTGCCCCAGGGCCTTGCTGTACGCCTCCTTCAGCGTCCACAGCGACAGCAGCAGCCCGTTGCGCTCCTCGTCCGCCGTCGCCGCCAGCCGCAGCCGTTCCGGTGCCGTGCACATCAGGGTCTCCACGTCCCGCCCGCTCAGCCGCCGCCTGTGCGGCTCGGCGTCGATGCCGATCAGCCCCAGCGAGGTGATCCCGCACATCAGCAGGTCGCCGGTGTGGCTCAGGCTGACGTCGATCTGGTCGTGACCGCGCAGGTGCACCCGCCCGTTGAGCCCGTAGCTGAGCTCCAGGGAGTTCGGCTCCGTGCCCAGCGCCACCGCCGCGCTGTGCCGGATCAGCAGCCGGGTGGCCAGGAACCGGTCACGCAGCTGCTCGCCGTTCAGCTTGCTGTAGCGCGCCCAGTCCCGCCCGAGCAGGAAGCGTCGTTCGGCCTCCGGCGGCAGCAGCGGGCGCCAGTCGGCGAGCGAGGCGTGCACCAGGCCCACGCCGGAGGTGTCCAGGTCGTGCAGGAGCCGGGCCCAGGGCCCGGAGGGCCCGTCGACCCGGCTCGGCGGCGACAGGGGCGGCCGGGGCGGCCGGGGGCCGCCACCCAGCGGGCTCATCCCGCGCACCCGGAGCGCAGCAGGTCCAGGCTGTGCGGGACGCGGACCCGCTCCAGCACCTCGTCGCACAGCCGGCCCTCGATCGAGCGCGGCAGCGCCGGCACGGACCTGCCCACCCGGCGCAGCAGCCGGTGCAGGGCGAGCGCCGCCCACGCCGGGTCGGTGAGGAAGGCGTCGCCTCCCGCGCCCGCGTTCAGCCACACGCCGACGCAGGCCGCCGCGGCCAGTACCAGCGCGTACCGCTCGCTGAGCGGGAAGCTGTGGGTGTCCAGCAGTAAGCCGCCCGCGGAGGCGGTGAGCCTGCCCGCCTCCTCACGGATCCCGGCGGCCTCGGCGCACAGCCCGGCGACCAGTTCCCGCATCAGCTCCGCGTGGTCCTGCCCGGTGAGCGCGTCGGGCAGCCGGAGCGCGGCGTGGGCGAGGTAGTCGAGCAGTCCGTCGCCGCCACCGAACACGGCGAGCCGCTCGCCGTCCATGGGCGGCAGCGGCACCTCGAGCCGGAACAGATCGGCGGGGGTCGGGGCCGCGGCGGGCGCGCCGGGCGCCAGCGCCGGCAGGTAGGGCGCGATCACCGACTGGCAGATGGCGCTGCTGACGTGCCCGAACGTGATCGTGGACAGGTCCCGCAGGTGCTTGCGGAAGACGGCGTTGTGGCCCTGGTCGGCGTGGAACGCGTCGCCCATCACGGCCGACAGGTCGTACAGGGCCTCACTGACGATCTTGGGCACGATGTACTTGGTGACCGCCGTGAGCACGTCGCACTGGTCGGGCAGCAGATGCACCGAACGGCTCGCCGTCAGCGAGAGGCAGTCGGCGACCAGCAGGTCGACGAAGGTGCCGGCGATCGCCGAACGGGTGGACGCGTCCCCGGCCGGCCCGCCGAACTCCCGCTCCTGCGCGGCGCGGACGGCCGCCCGCAGCGCGGTGTCGGCGAGCCCGATGGTCATGGACGGGAGGACGGCGTGCACGGCCGGGTAGGCGCGCAGGCTCAGCGCGACGCCGTCGCCCCACGTGCCGACCAGCGACTCGCCCGGCAACGGGCAGTCGAGGAACTCCAGGCCGGCCGCCTGCACGCCCCGCACCCCGGTGGTCCGGTGCCGGCCGAGGGCACGCACGCGCGCGGGCGGCACCATGGCCGGGTCGAACATCAGGATCGAGTAGTCGGTGTCCCCGTCACCGGTGCGCACGAAGCCGATGACGAGTTCCGCCGTGTGCGCGTTGTTGATGGCGTTCTTGCGGCCGTTGAGCCGCAGCATGCCGTCGTCGCTCCAGGCGGCGGTGTACTCCTGGGAGTGGAACGCGGACTCGTGCTCGAAGCGCTGGCAGGCCACTCCCACCGTTCCGCCCCGAAGGATCACCGAGGCCATCCGGCCGCACTGGCGCGCGTCGCCGTTCAGCCAGACCATCTGGGCGCCCAGGAAGGGGGTGAAGCCGTGGCTGAAGGCCAGGGCCGGGTCGCGCCGGAAGACCGGCCGCATCACCAGGCCGAGCAGGTCGGCACCGGCCATCCGCCCGCCGAGAGACTCGGGCACCAGCTCGGCGGGCAGACCGAGGCTCTGGAACCGCCGGACGCCGACCGCCGAGGTCTGACCCGCGCGGTCCGCCTCGAGGACCGCGTCGAACCCCATCGGGTTGTCGGGGTGCCACGGATCGCCCAGGCCGTCCTCGATCTCGTCGAGGCGCGCACGTAGCCGGGTCAGCCGGTCGGGCCGCCATTGTGTGTCGCCGCCGGTGACGGCGGCGATGATGTCGTCGTGTTCCTGCATGGTCACCCCAGGGCGGTCGCGTAGGACAGTCCCTCGCACGGTGACCCCATGGGCTGGAGGCCGCCTCGACCGGGAGTCGAGGCGGCGCCCACGGCCGGTCGGCGGCATCAGGCCCGCCGCCGTGGCCGCGTCACCCCGTCCACCAGCCAGCGCCGTACCGCGCGGCTCGACGGCTCGGTGCCGCCCCCGGCCGGGAAGGCGCGGAACTCGCTGTGCGCCAGGGCGAGCCTGAGCAGGGCCAGGTCCTGCGGCGGGGTGAGCGGATCGTCGGCCGCGTAGGCGACGCGCACCAGCCCGTTCAGCGCGTAGAGCGTCTCCGGACGCAGCGCCAGAGCGCCGAGCACCTCGGGCAGCAGGTCCCGGCGCCCGGCCCCGGTCATCCGTACGAGGGAGTCCAGATCGGCCTTCGGCAGGGACAGCAGCAGCTCCGGTTCGTCGAACAGCCGGGCCACCGGCGCGCCGACGAGCTGGACGACCCGGATCCGGTCGTCCCGGGCGGCGGCGTCCAGCGCGAGCCGCCCGCCGAGGCCGAAGCCGATCACGTGGACGTGCTCGGTCAAGGCGGCCCGGGCGCAGTCGTCGACGATCCGGGAGAGCGTCGCCTCGAAACGGCCGGGGCACAAGGGCGCCGCGGCCGGCGCGGTGGCGACCACGGCGTGTCCGCGGCGCACCAGCCGGGTCAGCAACGGTACGTACCGGTGCGGCCCGCCGAGGCTTCCCGTGATCACGACGACCAAGGGCCTCGGTCGTCGCCGGTCCAGTCCTCCGCTCCACCACACCGGCCTCTGGCCCGCCATCAGTCCCTGGCCACGTGACCGGTAACAGGGCTGGTCATCACTTACTCCTCCCACGGCGGCACGACGGCCCGCGGATCCCGGAAACCGGGCACGAGTGTTCCCGTAGCGGCTCGAGAGCCGCTGAAGCCGGAGGCGGGGGAGGGCGGCGTCCGCGTCGAGCCCGGTTCGAGCCGGACGTGAGCGCACCGGGGAACGCTCACGGGAGGGGGCGGGCTCGGCAGAAGGAGACGGGTGTGGGACGCGGACGAGGCCGTGGGGTGGTGCGCCGGGCGGTGCGCGCCGTGCAGGCCGTCTACCGGGCGCTGGTCGTCTACGGAGCGTGCTGGGTGCCGCTTCCGGAAGAGGAGCTGCGACGGTTCCTGGACGGCGGGTACGCGGGCGCCGGTCAGCGCGGCGCGGACGGCGTACCGTCCGACGGGCACGGGCACGGGCACGGGCACGGGGACGAGCACGAGGACGGGCACGGGCACGAGGACGGGCACGGGCACCGGACGGGGTGGTCCGCGCGCGGCGTGCGGTTGACGGGACCCGGCCCCGGGCATCCGGAACGGTTGCGGCGGGACATCCCGCTCACTCCCCTGGAGCGGCGGCTGCGGCGGGAGCTGGACGCGCGCTGAGCGGGGCAGGCCGGACGGCCGGACGGCCGGACGGTCGGCCGGTCGGACGGTCAGACGGTCAGCCGGGGTGAGGCCTCCCGGGGTTCCGCCGCGTCCGCGACCGGCACCGCGTCCGCCGGCACCCGGACGACCAGCCGGAAGACCCCCGCCTCGTCGCCCTTGCCGCGCCCCACGCGCAGCCCGCCCCCGACCGTGGCGACCCGGGCGGCCAGGTTGCCGAGCCCCGTGCCGCTGGACGCGGTGCTCGCCGGCATCGAACTGCCCGCGCCGACGCCGTCGTTGACCATCTCCAGCTCGACGAACGCCTCCTTGCCGTCCATCGACGTGGTGATCGAGCAGGTGCTGGACTGGCTGTGCCGCAGCATGTTGGTCACGCCCTCGCGCAGCACCGTCGCCAGGATGGTGTTGGCAGTGGAGGACAGGCCGGTGACGGACACGTCGATACGGGCGTCTATGCCGGCCGCCTTCAGGACGGAGCGGGCCGACTCCGCCTCCACCAGCAGCGACATGTCCCGGTAGCCGCGCGCCACTTCGCGCACGTCGGCCAGCGCCTGCCGGGCGATCGTGAGCACCTCGGCGACCTCGTCCCGGGCCCGCTGCGGGTTGCTGTCGATCAGCCGGGCGATCAGCTCGTTCTTCAGCGTGATGGAGGAGAGGCTGTAACCGAGCAGGTCGTGCAGGTCGCGGGCGAACCTCAGCCGTTCCCGGGCCACCGCCATGCGGGCCAGCTCGTCACGGGACGCGTGGATCGCCGCGGCCAGGGCGGCGAGCCGGGCCACCGCGAAGAGGACCAGCCCGGTGAGCGCCGTCGACACACCCATGTACGCGACGTTCACGGCACCGAGTGACTGGAATGCCGAGATCACCACGACGGCGGCCGTGGTCAGACCGAACAGGGCCCAGCCGGTGCCCCGCGGCAGCAGGAGCAGTAATGATCCGGCGAGGAAGCCGGCCATGCCGCCCCACTGCCAGCCGAAGGCGACGAGCGGGGTGAAGGTCAGCACGGCCTGCAGCACGAGGCTCCACGGCAGCACGCGGGCGCGGAGCGCCGCCGTGTGCGGTGCGGAGTGGAGGTACTGCAGGACTGCGAGCACCGGCGGTACTCCCACGCACGTCATGAGTTCCGCGCCGCCGGGAGCGGAGTCCAGCACGTTCACCAACTGCATGAGCAGGTAGCCCGCGAAGACCACGACGACGAGTACCGAGGCGATGGCCGGGCTGGGGGCCGCGGAACTGACCGCGGACAGGTCCGGGGCGGCGGAACCGGTTCGCTTCGGCGGAACTCTGCGTTTGCGTTCGGCCTTCTGCGACACCAGACCTCCAGTTGTCCTGGATCCCCCGAACCGGCGTCCGAATCATAACGGAGGTGAGCATCCTGTGGAGGGTGCGCACATGGCTTCCCGAGAGATGCCTGATTTCCAGTAAAAGGTCCTGCTCACCGGTCCGGTTGACACGGGAATATGGCGACCAGTGAAGAATTCACATCCCCACACGTGAGCCGATAACTGGCTCGGGGCCAGCGGGATTGCGTTAACTCATGCCCAGCACAGAGGCGCAGCACCTTCGCAGCACCGAGCGCAGCACAGATCGCAGCACCGATCGCAAGGACAGGCCGGCGCCCCCGGACGGCCCGGCGCGGAGGAAGTAATTCCGACACCGCGTCCAGGGCCCCCGCTCCTCGGCGCCGCCCAGGCGGCCGGCGGCACTCCGTACGACGCCCGGCCCGCCGGCCGGCGGTACGACCGCGCGCCGGCGTGCGACAGCCGGGACGCAGCGCACAGCACGTCCTATGCAGCACCGACGACGTCCGGCGCCCGTGCGCGCCGTGCGAACCCAAGGGAGTCACCATGAACCAGTCCGCTTTCGCCGACCGGCAGTTCGACTCGTTCCTCGGCACCCCCGACGACGAGCTCAGGTTCGCCGAGCTGATGACCCACGCGTTCCTCGACCCGGCGACCGCCGAGCGCTACGCCACCTCGCCCTCCTCGGTCCTGGCCGAGTTCGGACTCGCGGTCGGCGCCGGCGCCCGGACGCCGGCCCTGCCGCGGCCCGCCGGGGAGGGCGTCGTGCGCGAGGACTTCTCCGGACTGGGGGACGCGGGCGTGTGCCTGCTGACGCTGTGCATCGCCGACACGGAGTACGGCACGGTCACCGGAACGGCCGCCGCGACCCGCTGAACCCGCTGAACCACACGACGACAGGGGGAGAGAGCATTGCGAGTGGGGTTCAGAAGACACGTACGCGCCGAGGTCGTCCCGGGCGAGGGCACGTACGTCGTGTCCGAACGGGGCATCGTCGCCTTCGAGGACGACCGCGTGGAAGTGATCGCTCCGCTGCTGGACGGCACGAGGGACTTCCGTACGCTGGTCGCCGACGCGGCACCCCGGTGCTCCGCGCTGGACGTGGCGATGGCCATCGGCCGGCTGAGCGAGGCCGAACTGCTCAGCGGCGTCCCCGGGCCACCGATGACCGGACCGGCCGGCGGGCCCGGCGGGGAGCCGGCCCCCGCGGACACCGGCCAGAGCCTGAGCCCGGGCCTGAGACCGAGCCCGAGCCGGATCCCGAACGCGCACCCGAGTCCGGTCCTGAGCGGGATCGCGAACGCGCCCCTGAGTCCGGCCCTGAGCGGGATCGCGAACGCGCACCCGAGTCCGACCCTGAGCCGGATCCCGAACGCGCACCCCAGTCCGGTCCTGAGCCCGAACCCGAACCGGAACCAGAACCAGAACCAGAACCCGAGCCAGAACGCGAGTCCGAGCGGCCCGCCCCAGAACCCCGCCGCACCCCACCGGCCGGGTCCCGCCGGGCCGGCCCAGGCCGGGTGTGCCGCCGAGGCCTACTGGGAACTGGCGGGAGCGCCCGGACCGTCGAGTTCCCTCGTGGTACGGGTCGAGGCGCTGGGCGGGGCCGACGCGGGGGCCGCCGCCCGGGCGTGCGCCGCCTCCGGCCTGACCGTGACCGACGACGCCGCGGACGCCGGTCTGACCCTGGTCGTCTGCGACGACTACCTCGACCCGGCGCTGCGTGCGCTGGACGAGCGGCAGCGTGCGGCAGGCCACCCCTGGCTGCTGGCCAAGCCGCACGGCACCACCCCCTGGGTCGGCCCCCTCTTCCGGCCCGGCGCGTCGGCCTGCTGGCAGTGCCTGGCCCACCGGATGGCCGGTCACCGGGCCACCGAGGCCCACCTGCGTGCCCGCCTCGGCCGCTCCGTACCGCACCCGCCGGCCGAGACGTCCGCGAGCCTCATGATCGGCCACCAACTGGCGGTCGCCGAGGGACTGAAGTGGCTGGCCGGCCACCGCTATCCGGGCCAGGACGGCGTGCTGACCTTCGACACCATCGACTTCACCAGCCGGCTGCACCCGCTGCGCGCACGACCGCAGTGCCCGGGCTGCGGCGACCCCGCGCTGGTGGCCCGCCGGGTGCTCCGCCCGGTGACGCCGGTCTCGCGGCCGAAGGCCGAGCGCACCGGCAACGGGCACCGGGCCGTCACCGCGGAACAGACCCTGCGCACCTACGAGCACCTGATCAGCCCGATCACCGGAGTGGTCAAGGCGGTCGAACGCGACCCGCGCGGTCCCGCCGAGTTCAACTCCTTCCGCGCCGGACACAACCACGCCCGCGGCGCCCACGGTCTGACCGGTGCCGCCTCGCGGCTGCGCGGCGAGAGCGGCGGCAAGGGGATGACCGAACTCGACGCGCGGGTCAGCGCGTTGTGCGAGTCCCTGGAACGGCACTCGGGCACCTTCCAGGGCGGGGAGCCCGTCGTACGGGCGAGCTGGCACCAGGTGGCGGACCGCGCCGTGCACCCCGCCGACTGCCTGCTCCACCACCCGCGCCAGGGCGTCACCCCCTTCGACGAGGACGCCCCCGCCGACTGGACACCCGTGTGGTCCCTGACCCGCGGTGAGCAGCGTCTGCTGCCCACGGCACTGCTGTACTACGACGCGCCGCGCACCCCCGGGCTCGGCTGCGTCCGGGCCGATTCCAACGGCAACGCGGGCGGCACCAGCCTGGAGGACGCCGTCGTCCAGGGCTTCCTGGAACTCGTGGAGCGCGACGCGGTCGCCCTGTGGTGGTACAACCGCACCCGGCAGCCCGGCGTCGACCTCGACTCCTTCGAGGAGCCCTGGACCGACCGGATCCGTGCCGTGCACGCCGCACTGGGGCGTGAGGTGTGGGCCCTCGACGTCACCTCGGACTTCGGGATCCCCGCCTTCGCGGCGGTCACCCGGCGCGTCGGCGGTGCCACCGAGGACGTCCTGTTCGGCTTCGGCGCCCACTTCGACCCGTCCGTGGCGCTGTGCCGCGCACTGGCGGAGATGAACCAGATGATGCCGGCCGTCGTCGGCGCCGGGCCCGGTGGGAGCGGCTACGGGTGCCCGGACGAGCGGCTGACCGAGTGGTGGCGCACCGCGACCGTGGCCGGGCACCCCTATCTGCTGCCGGACCCCGCCACCCCGCCCCGTACCCGTGCCGACTACCGCTACACGCCCCGCGCCGACCTGCTGGACGACGTCACGGCCATCCGCGCGGCCGTCGCCGAACGGGGCATGGAACTGCTCGTCCTCGACCAGACCCGGCCGGACATCGGCCTCCCGGTGGTCAAGACGATCGTGCCCGGAATGCGGCACTTCTGGGCCAGGTTCGCGCCCGGACGGCTGTACGACGTCCCCGTCGCGCTCGGCCGGCTCGCCGAGCCGACACCGTACGAGCGGCTCAATCCGGTGCCGATGTTCCTGTAGGCGTCGTGTGGATTTCTCGTAAGCGCCGGACGAATGTTCCAGCGCGTCCGGTATGTCCCGCCAACTGTTCAAAATCGCGGCAATACGGGGAACCCGACTGTCCACGAGCCCCTCTCGTCATCGGTTCCGGCACGTACTGTGGCTTCCGGCCAACTCCGTGCGGGGGCGCGGACGGCCGGAGGGGGGACACGACTCGTGATCAGGATCCTGATTGCGGAAGACATGTGCATGCTGCGGCGGGCGCTGGTGGAACTCATCTCCATGCAGCCCGACATCGAGGTCGTCGCCGAACTGGAGTCGGGCGCGGACATCGTCCGCGAGGCGGAGGCCCGCAAGCCGGACGTGGCCGTCCTGGACATCGAACTCCCGGTCCTGGACGGCCTGTCCGCGGCCCAGGAGATGCACGAACGCGGCCTGGCCACCCAGGTGCTGATCCTCACCAGCCTCGGCCGGCCCAACCATCTGCGCCGGGCCCTGGACGCGAACGTCCGGGGCTTCATGCTCAAGGACGCCGGACCGGACCGGCTGGCCGACGCCATCCGGTCCGTCGCACGAGGAGACCGGGTCTTCGACCCGCAGCTGACGCTCGCCGCCCTGGACCACGTGGAGTGCCCGCTCACGCCGCGCGAGACGGACGTGCTGCGGCTCGCCGCGTCCGGCGACGACGTCGGCGACATCGCCAAGAGCCTGCACCTGTCCGTGGGCACGGTGCGCAACTACCTGACGACGGTCGTCTACAAGCTCGGCGCCCGCAACCGCGTCGACGCGATCCGCATCGCCCGCTCGTCGGGCTGGCTCTGAGCACCGGCGGGTGAATCCCTCACGGTGCGGCCGTGAGGGATTCACCCGTGATCCGGGTTCCGCTCACTGGCCCGCCGTGTCCGCCGCGTGCGACGGTCGGTACGCCAGGGGACCACCGGTCCACGGGGCGACCGTCCAGGGAGGGACACCCTTGAAGCTCACCGTGCTGGGCCCGTTCTCCGCCGCCATCGACGGTGCACCGATCGTCCCCACGGCGGCCAAGCCGCGCCAGATACTCGCCCTGCTGGCGGTGCAGGCCGGTCAGGTCGTCACCGTCCCCTCCGTCATCGAGGAGGTCTGGGGCGCCGCCGCCTCCCCGAAGGCCCACGTCAGCGTGCAGACGTACGTCCTGCGGCTGCGTACGTTCATCGGCCGCGCCCTGGGCGACCCGGCCGCCGCCCGCGAGGTGCTGGTGACCCGGCCGGGCGGTTACGCACTGCTGACCGGACCCGACACCGTGGACGCGCACGTGTACGACCGGCTGTGCGCCGAGGCGCAGACCGCGGTGGAGCGGGGCGACGACGCCCGCGGGGCCCGGCTGTTCCGGACGGCGCTCGAGCTGTGGCACGGCGAGGCCTTCGCCGGCGTGCGCACGGGTGCCGTGCTGGGCCTGGAGGCCATGCGGCTGGAACAGAGCCGGACCGGCGTACTGGAACGCCGTATCGCCGCGGAGCTGCGGCTCGGCGCCCACGAGCGGCTGCTGCCCGAACTCGCCTCTCTCACCACGGGCCACCCGCACCACGAGGCCCTGCAGGCGCTGTACATGACGGCGCTGGACCGCTCCGGCCGGCCGGGGGGAGCCCTCGCCGTCTACGACGTCCTTTGCCACCGCCTCGACGAACGGTTCGGCCTGCTGCCCTCGCTGGAACTGCGCCGCCTGGCGGACGACGTGCGCACCCGGGCGACGGCGACGGCCGCCCGCGCGTAGCGCACTCTCCGGATGCCCCCGGGGCGTGTCTCGAGCGTTCCCCTAACGTCCCTCCAGCGACCCGCTGTGTGCTGGGTGGTGCCGGTCCCGCGCGGTGGGAGCCCTCGGCCCCGAGCCGGCGCAACCCCACGGGAGACCGGCCGGGCAGTACCGCGGCCGACCCGCGGAGAACCGCCGACAGGAAGGTGAGCGGGGGACATGAGCGTCTACGAGGTGGAACGGCCCGCGCCGGGTCCGGCCGAGGCAGCGGCGTCCGTGCCCGGTGCGGCCGGGGTGCCGGCGTCCGTGCCCGGTGCGGCCGGGGTGCCGGCGTCCGCGCCCGGTCCGGCCGAGGCAGCGGTGTCCGCGCCCGGTCCGGCCCGAGCGGTGGCCACCGGCGCCGGGCAAGGGCCGCCCGGGCCGTCCGTCCCGCCCGACCTGCGTGAACTGACCGGCCGGCTCGCCGCACTGAAGGCGCTCGCCGCCGCCGGGCCCGGTGAGGCGGCCACGCAGGCCCAGCACCGGCGGGGCAGGCTCACCGTCAGGGAGCGGCTGGACCTCCTCTTCGACGAGGGCACGTTCCGCGAGATCGAGACCCTGCGCCGGCACCGGGCCACGGGATTCGGGCTGGAGGACCGCAGGCCCCACACCGACGGCGTGGTGACCGGCTGGGGCCTGGTGGAGGGGCGGCGGGTCTTCGCGTACGCCCACGACTTCCGGATCTTCGGCGGCGCCCTCGGCGAGGCCCACGCGCAGAAGATCCACAAGGTGATGGACCTCGCCGAGACGGCCGGCGCACCCCTGGTGAGCCTCAACGACGGTGCCGGCGCCCGCATCCAGGAGGGCATCTCCGCCCTCGCCGGGTACGGCGGGATCTTCCAGCGCAACGTCCGCTCCTCCGGTGTCGTACCGCAGATCAGCGTCATGCTCGGCCCGTGCGCCGGCGGCGCCGCCTACTCGCCCTCGCTCACCGACTTCGTGTTCATGGTGCGTTCCACCTCGCAGATGTTCGTGACCGGCCCCGACGTGGTGCGGGCCGTGACCGGTGAGGAGGTCACCCACGAGGAACTGGGCGGCGCCGAGGTGCACGCGGCCCGCTCCGGGGTCGCCGCGTTCGTCCACGACGACGAGGAGAGCTGCCTCGCCGAGGTACGCCACCTGCTGACGCTGCTGCCGTCCAACAACCGCGAACTCCCCCCGGAGACGGAGCCCGACGACCCCGTGGACCGGCGCTGCGAGGCGCTGCTCGACCAGGTGCCCGCGGAGCCCCGCCGCAGCTACGACATCCGTCCGGTGGTCGCGGAGATCGTCGACGACGGCGACTTCACCGAGGTGCACGAGCTGTGGGCGCCGAACGTGGTCTGCGCACTGGCCCGCCTGGGCGGCCAGACCGTGGGTGTCGTGGCCAACCAGCCGTCGGTGTCCGCCGGCGTGCTCGACATCGACGCCTCCCAGAAGGCCGCCCGGTTCGTGCAGTTCTGCGACGCGTTCAACATCCCGCTGGTCACCCTCGTCGACGTACCCGGGTTCCTGCCGGGCGTGGGCCAGGAGCACGACGGCATCATCCGGCACGGCGCGAAGCTGCTGTACGCCTACTGCAACGCCACCGTGCCCCGCGTCCAGGTGATCCTGCGCAAGGCGTACGGCGGTGCGTACATCGTGCTCGACTCCCGCTCCATCGGCTGCGACCTGTCCTTCGCCTGGCCCGGCAACGAGATCGCCGTCATGGGCGCCGAAGGCGCCGCGGGTGTGGTCTTCCGCAAGAAGATCGCCGCCGCCGACGACCCGGAGGCGACCCGGACGCGACTCATCGAGGAGTACCGCGCCGAACTCATGCACCCCTACTACGCCGCCGAACGCGGCCTCGTGGACGACGTCATCGACCCCGCCGACACGCGCAGGGTGCTCATCGACGCGCTGGCCATGCTGCGCGCGAAGCACCGTGCGGGCCCGGCCCGCAAGCATGGGAACCAGCCACAATGACCCCACGGACGACCACTTCCACGCCCTCGCCGACGGCCGCACGGACCGCTCTGGCGCCCTTCCCGCTCCCCCCGGCCGTCGCGGTCGCCGACGCCTCGGCCGCCGAGCAGCTCCCGAAGCCGCTGCTGGTCTTCCGCGGGGACCCCACCCCGGACGAGGTCGCCGCGGTCACCGCAGCCATCCTGGCGGTCCTGCCCCGCCGCGCCCCCACGCCCCCGGTCCCGGCCCGCGCCCGCGCCCGCCGGGCCCGCTGGACCCCGTCCGAGGTACCGACGGCGTCCTGGCAACGGGCGAGCTAGAAGCCCGCCCCGGGCCGTACGGCCCCTCAGAACCCGTGCCCCGGTCGACATCCCCCGCGACCGGGGCACGATCACGCCCGGGCGAGCCCGCCGGGCCGGTGCCCGCGTGTCCGGGCGAGGCGGCCGTCCCGGCCGCCTCGCCCGGAGGTGTCGCGCCCGCGCCGGGCAGAGCGCGCTCACGGCGAGAAGCGAGCGGGCCCGGACGAGTCCGGGACGTGGCCGGCACCGGTGCGGGCGGCGGCGGGGACACGGGCGGGGTCGGCGGCCGGCAGGAGGCGGCGGGCGGCCTCGGCCAGCTGGGCGCGGTCGTGTTCCGCTCCCGCCCGCACCGCGCTCAGCGGGACGACCGTGCCGGCGCCCCGGGCGACGGCGGGGTGGCGACGGGCGATGGCCGACAGCCCCTGCCCGGGCCCGGCCTCCACCACGAGGAACGGCCCGGGCCCCAGTGGGCCGTCCGCACCGAGGAGATGACCGAGCGCCGCACCGAAGTGCACCGGCCGGGAGGGCTGCATGGCCCAGAACCGCGGATCGCGCACGAGGGGTTCGCCCAGCTCCCGCCCGGTGTACCCGGACACCACCGGGGTGTGCGGCGGGCGCAGCGAGATCCGCCGGTAGGCGGGTACGGTCGCCGCGCAGGCGTCCGCCACCGACGGGCTGTGGTACCCGGCGGTGGCCTTGGCCGGCATCCAGGGCGTGCCGTCCTCGGTGAGCCGGGCGGTGACCTCGCCCAGGTCCGGGTCGGGGCCGGCCAGCATGACCTGGGTGGGCGCGTTCACGGCGGCCACCACGACCCGGGGAGTGAGCCGCCCGGCGACCTGGGCCGCGCTCGCCGCCACCGCGACCATGCCGCCGGGCGGCGCCCCGGCCAGGGACTCCACCCGCGCGGCGAGTACGTCCACGGCGTCGTCCAGGCTCATGATCCCGGCGAGCACGGCGGCCGCGTACTCACCGGCGCTGTGCCCGAGATACGCGGCCGGCCGCACCCCCCACGAGGCGAGCAGCGTGCCCAGCGCCACGTCCAGGCCGAACAGCAGGGGCTGCGCGCGCCGCACGTCGTCCAGCGGGACGGCCGGCGTGTCGCCGAGCCAGTCCGCCCTGACCCGGGCGCCCTCGTCGCCGAGCCGCCCGAACACCTCGTCCAGCACCCGGGTGAACACCGGCTCGGTGCCGTACAGCCCGCGCAGCATGCCCGGGTACTGCGAGCCCTGGCCCGGCAGCAGCACGACCACCGGCGGGGCGGCGGACTCCCGTTCCGGGACGGCGCTCACCGGGCCCCGCCCCCGCGCGGAACCACGGCACTGTCGGGGCTGCCGTCGCCGCGGGCCTCCACGGCTGCGGGTGTCGCTGCGTCGGTGGCTGTCATCACCAAAGTCCTCTCCCTGCGGAGTGCGGATCGCGGATCGCGGGTCGTGGGTCGCGGAGTGTTCCGCACCGGAGGGTTACGGCAGCGGATAGCGCTGAGGTGGAGAAGCTCTGAAGAACCGTCCGGCCGACGGGGCCCGCCCGCCGCCGAGAACACAGCGCCGCCGCTCGTGGGGGCCGCCCAGCGGGCGGCGGGACCGTTGCCCGCCCGGACCGCCGCGCTCGTCGTCCGCATACCGCCCCCGTCCGGCGCGCGCTTAGCATGCGCTCTGTGAGCGGCCGGCCCCCGTCGGGCCCGGCCCGCCCCCCGTCCCGCGGCGCCTTCGCGTCACCGCCCGAAACAGGAGCACGGTACACGTGTCCATACCGCCGCCGCCCGGCCCTCAAGAGCCCCGTTACGAGGGCCAGTTCCCACCGGGCCCGTTCCCACCGGGCCAGTTCCCGCCCGGGCAGCACCCGCAGGGGCCGTACCCGCCGCAGGGACCGTACCCCCCGCACCAGCCCTACCCGGGTGCCTGGGGGCAGCCCTACGGGACGTACCCCCGGCAGCCGCCCGTCAACGGTGTCGCCATCGCCGCGTTCGTGCTGGGCGTCTTCTGCTTCGTGCCGGCGGTCGGGCTCGTGCTGGGGCTGATCGCGCTGGCCCGGATCAGGAAGAGGGGCGAGCGGGGCAAGGGGTTCGCCGTGGCCGGATCCGTGCTGTCCTCCGTGGGGCTGGCCCTGTGGGTGGTCTCCCTCTCCACGGGCGCCGCCGGCGACTTCTGGGACGGCCTGCGGGACGCCGCGAGGGGCGAGGGCACCGCCTACGCGCTCTCGGTGGGCCAGTGCTTCACCTCCCCCAGCGGTTCCCTGCGGGGGGTGACGTACGACGTCGACGAGGTGCCCTGCGATCAGGAGCACGACGGCGAGGTGTTCGCCTCCTTCGAGCTGCCGGGCGGGGCCTTCCCCGGAGAGGACGCGATCGCCCGGACCGCCGACGAGCGGTGCTACGCGCTCCACGACGGCTACGCCATGGACAGCTGGGCCCTGCCCGCCGACGTCGACGTGTACTACCTGACGCCGACCTCGCAGAGCTGGCGCTCGGGCGACCGGGAGGTCACCTGCCTGTTCGGGAACACGGACGAGCGGGGCTCGCTGACCGGCTCGCTGCGCAACGACGGGACGACGCTCGACGCCCATCAGTTCACGTACCTGAAGGCGGCCGGTGTCCTGAACACGGCCATGGACTCGGTGCCCACGTCCGAGAACTACGAGGACGACCCGATCGTCCACCAGGCGTGGGCGGGCCGCGTGGCGCGCGCACTCACCGAGCAGAGCGGGATACTGCGCCAGCACTCCTGGCCCGCCGGCGCCGCGCAGCCGGTCGCCGAGCTGGCCGGGAACCTGGACAAGGCGCAGAAGGAGTGGGCCCGGGCGGAGGTGGCCACCGAAGCCGACCTCTACTACACGCATCTCGACGCGGGGTGGGGCTTCCTGGACGCAGACAGGATGGTCACCACGCGCGAGGCGCTGGGCCTGCCCACGACGCCGCCCGCCCACGAGCAGTACGACGACGGCACGGGAGAGGTACCCGACAGGGAGGTGTGACGTTCGGCCGCAGCGGGGAGAAAGGGCCTGCGTAATGCCTCCCGGCGCCCCACGTCATCACATCGAGTGATTCTCTGGCCTTTGCTTGCCTGGTACAACCTGCGGTTGCCACGCTGTTGCTGTCTGTACAGCCTGATGGGAGCGGCCAGTGACTTTCGGTGAGCAGCCGGCGTATCTGCGTGTCGCGGGTGATCTCCGCAAGAAGATCGCCGACGGCCTGCTGCCGCCCCACACCCGCCTCCCGTCCCAGGCGCGGATCCGCGAGGAGTACGGCGTCTCGGACACCGTCGCCCTGGAGGCGCGCAAGGTGCTGATGGCGGAGGGGCTGGTCGAGGGCCGCTCCGGTTCCGGGACGTACGTGCGCGAGCGGCCCGTGCCCCGGCGCATCGCCCGCTCCGGCTTCCGGCCGGCCGGCGGCGCCACCCCCTTCCGGCAGGAGCAGGCCGACGGCGAGGCGCGCGGCACGTGGGAGTCGCGCAGTGAGCAGGCCGAGGCGAGCGGCGTCGTCGCCGAGCGGCTCGGGATCAAGGCGGGGGACCGTGTGATGTGCACGCGGTACGTCTTCCGGGAGGGCGGCGAGGCCATGATGCTCTCCACCTCCTGGGAGCCGCTGGACCTCACCGGCCGCACGCCGGTGATGCTCCCCGAGGAGGGGCCGCTCGGCGGCATGGGCGTCGTGGAGCGGATGGCCGCCATCGACGTCGTCGTCGACAACGTCACGGAGGAGGTCGGCGCCCGCCCCGGCCTCGCCGAGGAACTGCTCGCCCTGGGCGGCGTCCCGGGGCACGTGGTCCTGGACATCCAGCGCACGTTCTACGCCTCGGGCCGGGCGGTCGAGACGGCCGACGTGGTCGTTCCGGCCGACCGGTACCGGGCGGCGTACCACCTGCCCGTCAAGTAGCGGCGCCGCCGGGGGAGTTCACCCTTCCCCGGTGGTGTGAGATGGCGCACGCCTCCAGTGCGCCTCCCGCGCCCCCTTTCCCGTGCCCGTACGGGTTTCCGTACCCCGCGCCGCCGTCCGCGCTGCGCCGGCATCCGGTCGTTCCCGCAGGTCGTCCCGTCGCTCCCGGCGCGCCTCCGGCCGGAAGCACCGGCGTGCGGAGGCGGCGCGTTTCGCGTCGTGCGCCCCGTCGTTCTGGCTGGTTGCGTACCTCTTTGTGTAAAGCCGTATTCGCTGCGTGAAGGTTAGGCGTAGGCTCCGGCATATGCGGACTGGGGTTTCCTCGGCGGGCGGGGCGCGGCGCAGGCCGTGGACGGGAAGTGGAGGGGCGCGATGAACGACGGCACGGTCACCCTGCCCTGGCTGGTCTTCCGGCAGGACGACAACGGCAATCGCTACCGAGTGGGCAGGTACGCGACCCGGGCCGAGGCCCAGAGGATCGCGGACACCCTCGACGGCCGCGGCCACAAGCAGCTCTACTGGATCGAGAAACTCGGCGTGAACGGCACCGGCGTGGCGGACTGACCGCACCGGCAGGACCGGTCGGTGCACCCGCGTAGGCTCCGGCGCATGACGGAACGGATCGTGGTGGGCGCCGCCCTGACCGACGGCGGACGCCTGCTCGCCGCACGCCGCAGCGCGCCGGCCGAGCTGGCCGGACGGTGGGAGCTGCCCGGCGGCAAGGTGGAGGCGGGTGAGACGCCCGAGGCGGCTCTCGTGCGGGAACTGCGCGAGGAACTCGGCGTGACGGCCGAACCCGGAGAGCGCGTCCCGGGGCAGTGGCCGCTGAGACCCCCGTTCGTCCTGCACGTGTGGACCGCGCGCCTACTCCCCGGCTCCGCCGGCCCCGAGCCCCTCGAGGACCACGACGCCCTGCGCTGGCTCACTCCCGCCGAGATCTGGGACGTGCCCTGGCTCGACCAGGACGTGCCGGCCGTCGAGCGGGCCCTCACCCACCTGGGGCTGGAGGCGACGGACGCGCGGGGCGCGTGAGCGGTGGGCCGCGAGCGCCCCTGTACGCCGTTGGTGCCACAGTGCGCCCCTCCGGGCGATACCCGGACTCGCATATCGGGTATGTGCCAATTAACCCCATGAAACCGGACATGGGTGGGGGGTTGTCGGCCGGGGAAGTGATCGGCGTGATCGACAGCGAAGGCGGCTGTGCCGAATGGGTCTTCCCCGCGGCACCGAACGCCGTGCGGACCGCCCGCTCCCTCGTCCGCCGCACACTGCACGGCTGGGACCTCGACAGCGTCGGCGACATCGCCGCCCTGCTGGTCAGCGAGTTGGTCACCAACGCCCTCCGGCACGCGACCGGCCCCATCGGCGTCCGCCTGGTGCGCCGCCCCGCAGGACCGGACGCCGGCCTCCTGGTCGAGGTCTCCGACCCGCTTCCGGAGCTGCCGCACGAGCGCGTCGCCCACCCCGGCGACGAGGGCGGACGAGGCCTGCAACTGGTGGCCTCCTCCGCGAGCCGCTGGGGAACCCGGCCCGGGGAGGTGGGCAAGACGGTGTGGTTCGAACTCGCCGTGCCGGACGGACCGGGTGGCTGGTGACACACCGCTCCCGGCGCACCGCGACCGGGTGGCTGATGACACACCGCTCCCGGCGCACCGCTCCCGACGTACCCGTTCCCGCCGTGCCGAAATGTCCCGACAACGGGCCCCGTCCCGCCGGTCAACCGGTTCAGGCCAGTGGCAGTTGTGGAACTACGTGATTCGATGCCGTGTCCGCTGGTTAGAAGACTGGAAGTGTTGTCACGGTCCGGACCGAAAACCATCGGGACCGTGCTGTGATCGTGAACACCGTGTTGTGCGGCACCGTAGTGCTGGATACTGCGGGCAGCCGCCCCCGGTGACCGGTGCCGGACGCGGTGAGCTGGAGGGGACGGTTCGCGTGAGCGAGATACCAGCGAGGGCCTCGGAGCCCGAGGGCCCGTCGGGCGGCCCGTCGGACGGCGCGCCGTTCGGTGACGCGGTGTGGCAGAGCAGCCCACCCGGCTCCATCTACGACTACATCAAGGTCGCGTCCTTCTCCATCGGCCCCGACGGGCTCGTCGACCAGTGGAGCCTGCGCGCGGAGCAGCTGCTCGGCATCCGGGCCGAACACGCCGTGGGCACCGACCCCATCGAGGCCTTCGTCGACCCGGACCTGCGGGAGCGGGGCCAGCGCAAGATGGCCGAGATCCTCGACGGACGGGAATGGACCGGCGTGGTCCCCTTCCGCGTGCCGGACGACGGCGCCGACGGCGGGCAGCGCCGGCGCGGACAGCGCGGGCTGGCCGAGGTCTACGTCATGCCGACCCGCACGGAGGACGGGGAGAAGGCCGCCGTCTGCATCGTCGTCGACGTCCGCGTCCTGCGCAGCATCGAGACCGACCTCGCCGCCTCGCAGGCCATATTCGGCCAGTCTCCGTTCGGCTTCCTCCTGATCGACCCCGAGCTGCGGGTGCGCCGCGCCAACCAGCGGTTCGCCTCCGTCTTCGGCGGCACACCCGACGACCACCGCGGCAAGGGCGTCCACGACTACCTGCCGCGCGCCGAGGGCGACCGGGTCTCCGCGACCCTGCGCCGGGTGCTGGAGACCGGCGAATCCATCACCGACATGCACGTCACCGGCTTCGCACCCGGCACCGAGGAACGCCGCCACTGGTCCGTCAACCTCTACCGCGTGCACAGCGGTTCCGGCCGCCCCATCGGCGTCGCCTGGCTCGGCACCGACATCACCGCCCGCCGCGAGGCCGCCCGCGAGGCCGCCGCCGCCCGGCGCAACCTCGCCCTCCTCAACGAGGCGGGCGCCCGCATCGGCAACTCCCTCGACCTGGAGACCACCGCCCGCGAACTCCTCGGCGTCGTCGTCCCCGGCTTCTGCGACCTTGCCACCGTCGACCTCTACCAGGGCCTGCTGGTGGGCGACGAGACCCCGCCGGGCCTCGCCGACGGCAGCGCGGAACTGCGCCGCGTCGCCTTCTCCAGCGCCGTCTCCGACGTGCCGTTCCACGGCACCGGCGAGCGGGTCAAGCTCGGTGCCGTCCACCACTACCCGTTCAACTCGCCCTGCGCCGACGCCCTGCGCACCGCCCGCCCGCGCACCGTCCCCGCCGAGGACGGCGGCCTCGTGCAGTCCACGCTCGCCGTGCCGATGGTCGCCCACGACACGGTCGTCGGACTCGTGCAGTTCGCCCGGACCAAGGGCAGCGAACCGTTCGGGGACCGCGACCGCGACCTCGCCGTGGAACTGGCCGCGCGAGCCGCCGTCTGCATCGACAACGCACGCCTCTACCGGCGTGAGCACGAGCGCGCGCTGATACTGCAGCGCTCCCTGCTCCCGCCCGGCGACCCCGAGGCATCCGGCCTCGACATCGCCTGCCGCTACCTGCCCGGCAACGCGGCCACCGGCCGGCCCAGCGAGGTCGGCGGCGACTGGTTCGACGTCATCGAACTGCCCGGACACCGCACGGCGTTGGTCGTCGGCGACGTCATGGGCCGCGGCCTGCGCGCCGCCGTCGCGATGGGCGAGCTGCGCACGGCCGTCCGCACCCTGGCCGGACTCGACATCGAACCGGCCGAAGTGCTCTCCCAGCTGGACGAGATCGCCCGCGGCCTCGGCGCCCCCGGAGGCGTCCAGCAGGCGACCCGGGCCGCCCGCCGCCCCCGCGAGGCGGACCTCTCCGAGGTCTACCTGGCGACCTGCATCTACGCCGTCTACGACGCGGTGACCAGGCGCTGCACCTTCGCCAACGCGGGCCACCTGCCCCCCGTACTGGTGGAGCCCGGCGAGTCCGCGCTGATGCTGGACGTGCCGCCGGGCCTGCCGCTCGGCGTCGGCGGGGAGCCCTTCGAGGAGGTGGAGGTCGAGCTGCCCGAAGGCTCCCTGCTCGCCCTCTACACGGACGGACTGGTCGAGAGCCGCGACCACCCCCTCGACGAGGGCCTCCAGGCCTTCGTGGGCGCGCTCACCGACCCGCCCGCCCCGGCGCCCGGCCGGCACCCCGCGACGACGGCGCCGCACGCCGGCACCCAGCGGGACCTTGAGGACGTCTGCGACCAGGTCCTCAACACCCTCGACAGCCACCACGCCGAGGACGACATCGCCCTGCTGATGGCCCGCGTCCAGGGCCTGCCCAGCGAGTCCGTCGGCGACTGGACCCTGCCGCGCGAGCCGCGCAGCGTCGGCCGGGCCCGCGAGCTGGCCCGCGCCAGGCTGCTCGACTGGGACATGGAAGAGCTGGTCGACACGACGGAACTGCTCGTCAGCGAGCTGGTCACCAACGCCCTGAGGTACGGCGAGGGCGAGATCAGACTCCGCCTCCTGCTCGATCGCACCCTGGTCTGCGAGGTCTGGGACTCCGGCCTGGTCCAGCCCCGCCGACGCCGCGCCCGCGACACCGACGAGGGCGGTCGCGGCCTGCAACTGGTCGGCCTGCTCAGCGCGGCCTGGGGCTCACGCCGTACGCCGCGCGGCAAGACGGTCTGGTTCGAACTGCCGCTGCCGGGCGCCGACACCCAGCTGACGGACCCGGCGGAGGCCCTGCTGAGCCTGTTCTGACGGGCACCGGCGCGCCCCTCCGCGTCACCTTCCGGGGCGGGCGGGTGTCGTACGGGTCCGGGCGCGCCGGACCCGGCGCACGTGACCGTATCCGGCCAGCAGCAGGGCCGCCCCGGCCGTGACAAGGGGCGGCACCAGGTCGGCGGAGATCACGGCGCCGCGCTCCCGACCGCAACCGGAACACCGGTTCGAGTCGTCCACGCTGGCAACACCGGCCACGGCCGGTCCCGGCTGACGCATGGCATCACATCCGGAGCGTACGAGCGCGAACGGGCCACCGCGACCGGGGACGGCCGACAGGGAGGGGAACGCCGTGGACCACACCGAACCGAGCATGGACCCGGACACGGAACCGAGAACCACCGGCCGGCCGGCCGCCCACGGCGAGGAGCCCCCACAGGGGCGGCCCGCGTCCGACGACGACAGCCGTACGGGGGGTGCGGAACGGAGCCCGGACGCCGGAGGCGAAGCCGAGGCCACCGGACACACCCGCCGGCGCCGTCGGATCCGCCGCGTCCGCCGGACGGCCCTGACCGTCCTCCTCGTCCTGCTCCTCCCCCTCCTCACCGCCGAGACCGCCCTGCGCGTCAACTACATGGGCGACCCCGCCGACGGCACCCACACCAGGAACCGCGACGCCATGTGGCTCGGCCACGCCTGGGTCGACGGCCGCAAGGACGACGCGGACCTCGCCGCCTTCGCCCGCCGCGTCGAGACCACCGGCATCCGCGACCTGTACGTCCACACCGGCCCGATGGAGCACGACGGCACCCTGCCCGCGTCCCTGTACCCGAAGGCCCGCTGGCTGATCGACGCCGTCCACCGCGAGCTGCCCGGCGTCCGCGTCCAGGCCTTCCTCGGTGACGTCCTCGCCACCGAGAGCGCCGACGGCATGCGCCTGGAGCGGGCCGCCACCCGCGCCGCCGTCGTCCGCAGCGCCGGCCAGGTCCTGGACGTGGGCTACGACGGCGTCCACCTCGACCTGGAACCCCTGCGCTCCGGCGACCGGAACTACCTCTCGCTCCTCGACGACCTGCGCGAGACGACCCGCGCCCGCGAGGCGCGGCTGTCCGTGGCCGCCCACCAGATCGACCCGCTCCCGGCCCTCCACTCCGTCTTCGGCGTCTTCACCGAGAACCCCAAGTGGTGGTCGCAGGAGTTCTTCGGCCAGGTCGCCCGCCGCGTCGACCAGATCGCCGTGATGACGTACGACACCGCGCAGCCGCTGGAGGGCACCTACGGCGGCTACGTCGCCCAGCAGACCTCACTGGCCCTGGAGGTCACCCCGCCCACCACCCACCTGCTGATTGGCCTGCCCTTCTACCACGAGAGCAACTTCGACCACTGGGGCCACGCCGAGACCGTCGCCGCCGCCGTCCGCGGCGCCCGCCTCGGCCTCTCCCGGACGGACGCCGGCCGGGAGCTGTTCGGTCTCGCCCCGTACATCGACTTCGCGGCGACGGAGACGAACTGGAAGGAGTACCGGGAGGGCTGGGTCCGCTAGGACGACCGGCGCCTGATCTTCGACCCCAGCCACACCAGCGGGTCGTACTTGCGGTCCACGGCCCGCTCCTTCAACGGGATCAGCGCGTTGTCCGTGATCCTGATGCCCTCGGGGCAGACCTCCGTACAGCACTTGGTGATGTTGCAGTAGCCGAGGCCGTGCTCGTCCTGGGCCGTGCGCCCCCGGTCCAGGCCGGTGTCGCCGGCCGCGTCCAGCGGGTGCATGTCCAGTTCGGCGACGCGCATGAGGAAGCGCGGCCCCGCGAACGCCGGCTTGTTCTCCTCGTGGTCGCGGACGACATGGCAGGTGTCCTGGCACAGGAAGCACTCGATGCACTTGCGGAACTCCTGCGAGCGGTCCACGTCCTCCTGCGTCATCCGGTACTCGCCGGGCCCGAGGTCGGCGGGCGGGACGAAGGCCGGGACCTCGCGGGCCTTGGTGTAGTTGAAGCCGACGTCCGTCACCAGGTCGCGGACGACCGGGAAGGCCCGCAGGGGCGTGACGGTGACCGTCTCCTCGGGGGCGAAGACGGACATGCGGGTCATGCACAGCAGCCGCGGCCGCCCGTTGATCTCCGCGGAGCACGAACCGCACTTGCCCGCCTTGCAGTTCCAGCGCACGGCGAGGTCGGGGGCCTGGGTGGCCTGGAGGCGGTGGATGATGTCGAGGACCACCTCGCCCTCGTTCACCTCGACGCGGAAGTCCTCCAGGCCGCCGCCCTCGACGTCGCCCCGCCACACCTTGAAGCGGGCCTCGTAGCCGCTCATTCGGAAAGCTCCTCCTCGGCGAGGTACTTGGCCAGCTCGTCCTTCTCGAAGAGGGCGAGCAGGTCGGGCCGGACGGGCTCGGTGGTCTGCCGTTCCAGAGTGATCCGGCCGGGCCCGGGATCCGCCGCCGGACCGCCACCCGGGCCGGCCAGCGTGCACAGCAGGTTGGCCGGGCGCCACCGGCGGTCCATCGACGGATGGTCCTCACGGGTGTGCCCGCCGCGCGACTCGGTGCGTTCCAGCGCGGCCCGCGCCACGCACTCGCTGACCAGCAGCATGTTGCGCAGGTCCAGGGCGAGGTGCCAGCCCGGGTTGAACTGCCGGTGCCCCTCCACGCCGGCTCGGCGGGCCCGTAGCCGCAGCTCCGCGAGCTTCTCCAGGGCCTGCTTCATCTCCGGCTCGCGGCGGATGATGCCGACCAGGTCGTTCATCGTCTGCTGGAGTTCCTGGTGGAGGGTGTACGGGTTCTCCGGCGGACCGTCGGCGGGCTGCCCGGACTCCGCCTCGGCCAGGAACGGACGCAGCGCCTCCGCGGCGGCGGCGTCGACCTGTTCGTCGTCCACCCGGGGCCGCGCCCCGCCCTCCCGCCCCGCCGCGTACTCGGCGGCGTGCCGGCCCGCCCGGCGCCCGAAGACCAGCAGGTCGGACAGCGAGTTGCCGCCGAGCCGGTTGGAGCCGTGCATGCCGCCGGCCACCTCACCGGCCGCGAACAGCCCCGGCACCCCGCGTGCGGCGGCCGTGTCGGAGTCGACGGCGATGCCGCCCATCACGTAGTGGCAGGTGGGGCCGACCTCCATCGGCTCGGCCGTGATGTCGACGTCGGCCAGCTCCTTGAACTGGTGGTACATCGAGGGCAGCCGGCGCTGGATCACCTCGGCGGGCATCCGCGTCGAGACGTCGAGGAAGACGCCGCCGTGCGGGGAGCCCCGGCCCTCCTTCACCTCGGCGTTGATCGCGCGCGCGACCTCGTCGCGGGGGAGCAGCTCCGGGGGCCGGCGGTTGTGGTCCGGGTCGTCGTACCAGCGGTCGGCCTCCTCCTCCGTCACCGCGTACTTGTCCTTGAAGACGTCGGGCACGTAGTCGAACATGAACCGCCTGCCGTCGGAGTTCCGGAGCACCCCGCCGTCGCCGCGCACCGACTCCGTGACGAGGATGCCCTTCACCGACGGCGGCCAGACCATGCCCGTCGGGTGGAACTGCACGAACTCCATGTTCAGCAGCGGCGCCCCGGCCAGCAGCGCCAGGGCGTGGCCGTCCCCGGTGTACTCCCACGAGTTCGACGTCACCTTGAAGGACTTGCCGATGCCGCCGGTGGCGATCACCACCGAGGGCGCCTCCAGGACGAAGAACCGGCCGCTCTCCCGCTCGTAGCCGAAGACGCCCGACACCTGGCCGCCCTCCTTGAGCACGCGGGTGACCGTGCACTCCTGGAAGACCCTGAGGCGGGACTCGTAGTCGCCGGTCTCCGCGAAGTCCTCCTGCTGGAGCGAGACCACCTTCTGCTGGAGGGTGCGGATCAGCTCCAGGCCCGTACGGTCGCCGACGTGCGCGAGGCGCGGGTACTCGTGGCCGCCGAAGTTGCGCTGCGAGATCCGGCCGTCCTTCGTACGGTCGAACAGCGCGCCCCAGGTCTCCAGCTCCCACACCCGCTGCGGGGCCTCCTGGGCGTGCAGCTCGGCCATCCGCCACTGGTTGAGGAACTTGCCGCCGCGCATGGTGTCGCGGAAGTGGACCTGCCAGTTGTCGCCGGAGTTGGCGTTGCCCATGGCGGCCGCGATGCCGCCCTCGGCCATCACGGTGTGCGCCTTGCCGAACAGCGACTTGCAGATCACGGCCGTACGGGCACCCCGCTCGCGGGCCTCGATCGCGGCGCGCAGCCCGGCGCCGCCCGCGCCCACCACGACGACGTCCCATTCCTGCCGGTCGACCACGGACATCAGAACAACCTCGGATCGTCGAAGGCACCGGACGCGACGAGATACACGTAGAAGTCGGCGAGCGCCACGCTCACCAGGGAGGCCCAGGCGAGCTGCATGTGCCGGGCGTTGAGCTTCCCGACCAGCTGCCACATCCGGTAGCGCACGGGGTGCCGCGAGAAGTGCTTGAGCTTGCCGCCGACGATGTGCCGGCAGGAGTGGCAGGACAGGGTGTACGCCCAGATCAGCACGATGTTGGCCAGGAAGACGAGGGTGCCCAGGCCCATGTGGCCCCACGCGTAGTCCTCGTCGCGGAAGGCGAGCACGGTGTCGTAGGTGAGGATCAGCGCGACCAGGAGCGCGGCGTAGAAGAAGTACCGGTGGAGGTTCTGCAGGACGAGCGGGAAGCGGGTCTCACCGGTGTACTTCTTGTGCGGCTCGGCCACCGCGCAGGCCGGCGGGGACGCCCAGAAGCCCCGGTAGTAGGCCTTGCGGTAGTAGTAGCAGGTCAGGCGGAAGCCGAGCGGGAAGATCAGGATGATGATCGCGGGGGAGAGGCCCCACCAGCTGCCGAAGAGCTCCCAGTTGGGCCCGGAGCGCATCGGCTCGCAGTTCTCCGCCAGACAGGGCGAGTAGAAGGGCGAGACGTAGGGAGCCGCGTAGTAGTCCGCGTTCGCGAAGGCCCGCCAGGTCGAGTAGACGACGAAGGCGAGCAGGCCCGCGGCGGTGGCGGCGGGTGCCAGCCACCAGCGGTCGGTGCGCAGGTGCGGGGCGCGGATGGCGGCGCGCGTCGGGGTGTGGACACCGGCGCCTTCGGGATGGGGTTCGGTGGCTGGCGGTTCCGTACCAGTGGCCACTGGGCGACTCCGGTCGGTCGGGTCGGGTTCAGGGTGCGCGTCGGTCGCGGGCGCCGAGGCCCTCGTCGTCCGAGTCCGTCCACAGCGAGCCGTCGTACGGCGTGTCGGGGATCGTGACGAGGTCCGGACGCCTGGGCGCGTCCGGTACCGCTGCCGCCGCCCGCAGCAGCGCGACGCTCTCGCGCAGGTGGTCGGCGTCGGTGCGGACCCGGCGGACCTCCAGGCCGCCGCTGCCCAGCCGCTGCTCCAGCCGGGTCACCGACCGGGACAGGTCGTCGAGACTGCGTTGGATCGATGCCAGGTCGTCGTGCACGGACATGACGTGACCTCACTTCCGTCGGACACGGCACGCGTCCGGCCTTGGGTGGCGACGTTCATGCGCCTGAGAGTGTCGCGCGTCACACCTGTCGCTGGGAAGGGATGTGCGGCGATTGGCCGGGGCGTGTCGGTGCATCGCGGGTGGCGTTGGGCCGCACGGGTGGGCTTGAGCACCGCTGTCGTCGTGTCTCCCGGCGTCGCCGAACCGTTTCCCCTTCAGTGGCCGCATACCGGTCCGTATACAAATGATCAACGCCAAATATCGTGTATGAGGCAAAAGCCGCACAGAGTGACCGTCACGCCCGCGGCCTTCCGGAGGTAGCAGAGATGTCCCACGTCGGCGTCGGACCGCGCGCGGTCATGCGCTCGGTCGCCTTCCTCACCGCGGGCGTGCTCGCGGTCCCCGCGCTGGCCGGCTGCAGCTCCGAGGACCCGTCGGGCAAGCCGCTCGCCGGGCAGGACATCGCCTCCGCGGACCGCGCCCGGATCTCCGACGGCGGCACCCTGCGCTGGGCAGTGGACTCCGTACCGGACACGCTGAACGCCTTCCAGTCCGACGCCGACGCCACCACGGCCCGCGTCGCGCAGGCCGTGCTGCCGTCGATGTACCGGATGGACGAGTCCGGCCGCCCGGTGCGCAACCCCGAGTACCTGGAGTCGGCGAAGGTCGTCGACACCGAGCCCAAGCAGGTCGTCGTCTACAAGCTCAACCAGCAGGCCGTCTGGAGCGACGGCCGGGAGATCGGCGCCGCCGACTTCGCCGCCCAGTGGCGTGCCCTGTCCGGCAAGGACAGCGCCTACTGGACCGCCCGCAACGCCGGCTACGACCGGATCGAGAAGATCGAGCGCGGCGCCGGCGACCTGGAGGTCAAGGTCACCTTCGGCCGGCCCTACGCCGACTGGCAGTCCCTGTTCACGCCGCTGTACCCGAAGAGCGTCACGGGCACCCCCGACGCCTTCAACGACGGCGCGCGGCGCAAGCTGGAGATCACCGCCGGCCCCTTCGCCCCGGACGAGGTCGACACCGAGAAGGACGAGATCGTCCTCACCCGCAACCCGCGCTGGTGGGGCGACCCGCCCAAGCTGACCCGGGTCGTCCTGCGCGCCGTACCGCGCGACAAGCGGGTCTCCGAACTCGTCGCCGGCAAGCTCGACCTGGCCGAGGTCGACCCGGACACGGCCGAGCAGGTCGCGCTGGCCGCCGGGCCCGGGGACGCCGGCACCGGCACCCCGCTCATGGGCCCGGAGGGCACCCCGGCCGCGGGCCCGGCCGGCTCACCGTTTTGGGGCACGCGGGGCGGGGCCGCCGCTCAGGCACTGCGGTCGTGGGCGATCGCCCACGGCTCCGACGAGGAGGCCGCCGAGGAGGAGGTCCTCGCCCGGGAGAAGCGGCGCAAGGCCCTGGCCAAGTTCGAACGCCGGCAGAAGGCCCTCAGCGGCTTCGAGCTCCGCAAGTCGCTGGAGCCCGCCTACACCCAGCTCGCCCTGAACGGCGCCGACGGCCCCCTCGCCGACGAACGCGTCCGCAGGGCCGTGGCCCGCGCCCTGGACCGCGAGAAGCTGGCCCGGGCGGTGCTGGAGCCGCTGGGCCTGCCCGCCGAGCCCGTGGGCAGCCACCTCGCGCTGTCCGGCCAGGCCGCCTACGCCGACGGCAGTGGCGCGCTCGGCGACCAGGACGTCAAGGAGGCCCGGGCCCTCCTCGCGGACGCCGGGTGGGTGCCCGGCGGCCCGGTGAAGGAGCAGGAGGACGGCGAGGAGGCGGCCGGGGCCGAGAAGTCCGAGGACGGCGAGGACGAGCAGCCCTCCGAGGGCGGCGACGACGGAACGTACATCGTCGGCGAGGACGGCGGGGACCGCTCCGAGGACGGCGAGGGCACCGAGGAGGACGAGAAGAACCCGGACGGCGAGGAGGACGGGGGCGGCACCGACCAGGAGAGCGGCGAGAAGCACAGCAGCGGCAGGAACACCGCCCGGGGCGGCGCCCCCGGCGCCTACGCCCCCAAGGGCACCGCCGCCCCGGCGGCGGCCCCGCTCGCGAAGGACGGCAAGGCGCTCACCCTGAGCTTCGTGCTCCCCTCGGGCCCCGGCTCCGAGACCCTGCGCACCGTGGCCGACCGCATCTCGGCCATGCTGGAGGAGATCGGTATCGGCACCGACATCACCAAGGTCCCGGACAAGAGCTACTTCAAGGACCACATCGCCTCCGGCGAGTACGACCTCGCGCTCTACTCCTGGCCCGCCTCCGCCTTCCCCGCCACCGACGCCCGCCCCATCTACGCCAAGCCCGTCCCGGCCGCCGACGGCTCCCTGAACGTCGCGCAGAACTACACCCGGGTCGGCACCGACCAGGTCGACCAGCTCTTCGACCAGGCCATGGGCACGCTGGACCCGAAGAAGGCCCGGGACCTGCTCCGCAAGGCCGACTCGCGGATCTGGGCGGCGGCCGGCTCCGTCCCGCTCTACCAGCGCCCCCAGCTCGTGGCGGCCCGGAAGAACCTCGCCAACGCGGGCGCCTTCGGTCTCGGGAGCCCGGTCCACGAGGACATGGGCTTCCTGGAGAAGGGCGCCCGGGGCTCCCGCCCGTCGGCGTCTCCCTCCTCCTGACCGGTGTCCCGGAGGTCCCGACGGGGTGTCTTTACCGTCCTGGCCGGGTGTCCCGGACGTCCTGGCCGGGTGTCCTGGACCGTCTTGGCCGGGTGTCCCGGACCGATCTGGCCGGATTTCCCGGACGTCCTGGCCGGGCGTCCCGAACCCTCCCCACCTGGTGATCCGGAACGTCCCGACGAGGAGTCCCGTACCGCCGTGACCCGGTGTCCCCGGCCCCCGCGCGCAGCACCCGGCACGCCCCAGTCCCCGGGGCCCCGTACCATTGGGTGAGGCCGTGGCATGTACCGCCCGGCAGGCCCGCGTGACAAGGACGTACGCGAGGGCCGACCTCACACCCTCCGGGAGTACGCCTCATATGGCCACGCGCCACGACATCCGCAACGTCGCCATCGTCGCCCACGTCGACCACGGCAAGACCACCATCGTCGACGGAATGCTCAAGCAGGCCGGTGCCTTCGCCGCGCACCAGCTCGACTCTGTCGACGACCGCATGATGGACTCGAACGACCTGGAGCGTGAGAAGGGCATCACGATCCTCGCCAAGAACACCGCGGTGAAGTACCACCCGAAGGACGGCGGGGACCCGATCACGATCAACATCATCGACACCCCCGGCCACGCCGACTTCGGTGGCGAGGTCGAGCGCGGTCTGTCGATGGTCGACGGCGTGGTCCTGCTCGTGGACGCCTCCGAGGGCCCGCTGCCGCAGACCCGCTTCGTGCTGCGCAAGGCCCTCAGCCAGCGGCTGCCGATCATCCTCTGCATCAACAAGACGGACCGTCCGGACGCCCGGATCGACGAGGTCGTCAACGAGACGTACGACCTCTTCCTCGACCTGGACGCCGACGAGGAGCAGATCGAGTTCCCGATCGTCTACGCGTGCGGCCGGGACGGCGTCGCCTCCCTGACCAAGCCCGACGACGGCACGGTCCCGTCCGACTCCACCAGCCTGGAGCCGTTCTTCTCGACGATCCTGGACTACATCCCGGCCCCGACCTACGACGAGGCCGCCCCGCTCCAGGCGCACGTGACCAACCTGGACGCCGACAACTTCCTCGGCCGTATCGCCCTGCTCCGCGTCCACCAGGGCGAGCTGAAGAAGGGCCAGACGGTCGCCTGGATGAAGCGCGACGGGTCCGTCAGCAACGTCCGCATCTCCGAGCTGATGATGACCGAGGCGCTCACCCGCAAGCCCGCCGAGAAGGCCGGCCCCGGCGACATCTGCGCCGTCGCCGGTATCCCGGACATCATGATCGGCGAGACCCTGGCCGACCAGGAGAACCCGGTCCCGCTGCCGCTGATCACGGTGGACGAGCCCGCGATCTCCATGACCATCGGCACCAACACCTCCCCGCTGGTCGGCCGCGGCGCCACCGGCAAGGGCGCCGACAACAAGGCGGTCGTCAAGGACCGCAAGGTCACCGCCCGCCAGGTCAAGGACCGCCTGGACCGCGAGCTGATCGGCAACGTCTCGCTCCGTGTCCTGGACACCGAGCGTCCCGACGCCTGGGAGGTGCAGGGCCGCGGTGAGCTGGCGCTGGCCATCCTGGTCGAGCAGATGCGCCGCGAGGGCTTCGAGCTGACCATCGGCAAGCCGCAGGTCGTCACCAAGGAGGTCGACGGCAAGACGCACGAGCCCGTCGAGCGCATGACGATCGACGTGCCCGAGGAGCACATGGGCGCGGTCACGCAGCTCATGGGCGTGCGCAAGGGCCGGATGGACAACATGTCCAACCACGGCTCCGGCTGGGTCCGCATGGAGTTCGTGGTCCCCTCCCGCGGTCTGATCGGCTTCCGCACGGAGTTCCTGACCCAGACCCGCGGCACCGGAATCGCGCACTCCATCCACGAGGGCCACGAGCCCTGGTTCGGCACCCTGACGACCCGTAACAACGGCTCGCTGGTCGCCGACCGCTCCGGTGCCGTCACCGCGTTCGCGATGACGAACCTCCAGGAGCGCGGCGTGCTCTTCACGGAGCCCGGCACCGAGGTGTACGAGGGCATGATCGTCGGCGAGAACTCCCGCGCCGACGACATGGACGTGAACATCACCAAGGAGAAGAAGCTCACCAACATGCGGTCGTCCTCGGCCGACTCGTTCGAGGCGATCGTCCCGCCGCGCAAGCTCTCGCTGGAGCAGTCGCTGGAGTTCTGCCGCGACGACGAGTGCGTCGAGGTGACCCCGGAGGCCGTTCGCATCCGCAAGGTGAACCTGGACGCCCGCGAGCGCGCCCGCGCCGCGAGCCGCGCCAAGCACGGCTGATCGACCGGCGGCCGGCACGCACAGCCGGCCCGCAGCGAGGCCCGGGTGCCCCCATCATGGGGGCACCCGGGCTTTTTTCAACCCGTTTTCCGGGGCCCGGACATCTCTCCGGAGCCCTCTGAGTGCCCTCCGGTGTCCGAAACACGGAGATCGACGCCCGATAGCCATGTAACACGTCCGTTTCGCGGCCTTCTCGTCCCGAACAGTTTGTCCAGATTTTGGAAGATCTTCCTTTCAGCTGTGACTGAATTGAGATTTAAAGACGGTGGTCGGTCCTTCTGGTCATGGCAGATAGTTAGCCGCGTAGCGCTCGGGTCAATGGGTCTCGCGCTGTGGGGACAGCGCCCGACTCACGAGCACCAAGGGGGTGTCTGACCTTCCGTCAGGGGTGTCGGAAGGCAGATGTGTGCCCCCTCCTGTCGGTGAGCACGTGGAGTCATGAGGAGGAGCCCCATGCGCGGTGTCACGAACACCAGGTGGGTCACACGGTCCGTCGCCCCCAACTTCGCCCCGTCGGGCGGCGATCGACTCTGAGGAGCGGGCCGGGCCGCTGACGTCCGGGCATCCGGCTACGCGCGTCCGGCTGCGGGTTTCCCGCGTTCCCCGGGCTCTCCCGACGCTTCTTCATGATCCGTTCCGTGATCGCGCACACCCTGCGCCGGTCACCGGTTCGGCACACCCACACCTGTGAAATGGGCGAACTGTGACAAGTCCAATCGACATTGAGGGCGGCGGAACGCCGGCCGCCGTCGACGGCGCACCGGAGCCGGCTCGAAAGAGCGAGACCAGCAGTCTCGAGGGCCGTTCTCCCGGGCAGTTGATGTGGCTGCGCTTCAAGCGCGACCGGACCGGAGTCGTCTGCGCCTGGATCGTGGTCTGCTACTTCCTGATCGCCGCGCTGGCACCGGTGATCGCCAAGCTGTACGGGAAGAACCCGTACACCCTGTACGGGCAGGACCCCGAGTACGCGACCGACACTCCCGTCCTGGACGAGTTCGGGCTGCCGCTCGGCTACTTCGGCGGTGTCTCCGGGGACCACTGGTTCGGCGTGGAGCCGCAGTTCGGCCGCGACGTCTTCACCATGCTCCTGTACGGCATGCGCACCTCGCTGTACATGGCGCTGGGCGTCACCACACTGCTGATGCTGACCGGTGTCCTCATCGGCCTGGTCGGCGGCTACTTCGGCGGCCGGACCGACTACTTCCTCGGCCGGTTCACCGACTTCTTCCTCTCCTTCCCGCAGCAGCTCTTCTTCATCGCCTTCATGCCGGTGGTGACCTCGTTCTTCGTGGACCCTCGGGACGAGACGCCCACCTACTTCCGGGCACTGGCCATCCTGATCGTGCTGTGGCTGCTCGGCTGGATGGGCATGGCCCGGCTGGTGCGGTCCACCGTGCTGTCCCTGCGGGAGCGGGAGTTCGTCGAGGCCGCGAGGGTCGCCGGCGCCTCGCCCTGGCGGATCATCCGCAAGGAGATCCTGCCGAACGTGGTCTCGCCGATCCTGATCCAGTTCACGTACCTGCTCCCCAGCACGATCCTCGGCATCGCGTTCCTCTCCTTCGCCGGCGTCGGCTTCGTCGAGCCGACCCCCGACTGGGGGCGCATGTTCGCCACCGGTGCCAAGGTCGCCGAGCAGGACCCGGCGTTCATGTTCTTCCCGGGTGTGGCGCTGGTGGTCTTCGTCCTGTGTTTCAACCTCCTCGGAGACTCCGTGCGGGATGCCCTCGACCCCAAGTCAGGACGGTAGGAGGGGTCCATCGGTGGGGGGACTGCCGCCCCTGCGCCGGCCCACCGGCCGCGTCAGGCAGTGCACAGCAGTGCTCAGCAGTGCTCAGTGGATAACAAACCCGACAGGCAGGTGCATCACCACATGAAGTCGTTCAACTCTCGCACTGCGCGCGCCGTCATGGTCGCTCTCGCGGCGGGCTCGCTGGTCCTCACCGGATGCTCGGAGAACAAGGGCGGCGGCGACTCCGGCAAGGACTCGAAGAAGGACCAGAAGGAAGCCAAGGTCCAGTCCAACGCCGTCACCTACGCCGACGCCGCCGCGTCCACCGGACCGGCCAAGGCCGTCCCCGGTGCCAAGCCCGGCGGCACCGTCATGGTCTACCAGGAGCAGGGCCTGTCCCACCTGGACCCCGGACAGATCTACGTCTCCGATGCCGGCCAGGTCGCCAACCTGCTCTTCCGCGGCCTGACCAACTTCCAGGAGGACGGCAAGGGCAACGTCTCCGTCGTCGGCGACCTCGCCACCGACTCCGGCAAGTCCTCCAACGGCGGCAAGACCTGGACGTTCACGCTCAAGGACGGCATCAAGGACCAGAACGGCAACCCGATCACGTCCGCGGACATACGGCACACCGTCGAGCGCCAGTACGCGAAGTTCATCTTCGACGGCCCGACCTACCTCCAGACCTGGCTGAGCGGCCCCAAGTACCGCGACGCGCTGCCCGACGGCGGCTACGGCGACAAGCACCTGCCGGACACCGTCCTCCAGACGCCGGACGACAAGACCGTCGTCTTCCACTTCGACACCGCCCGTCCCGACCTGCCGCAGACGCTGGCCATGCCGGGCTACACCGTCGTGCCCGAGGAGACCGACACCAAGGAGAAGTACGACAAGGCCCCGGTCGCCACCGGCCCGTACAAGATCGCGGACTACAAGGTCGGCAAGTCCATGAAGCTCGTCAAGAACGAGAACTGGGACCCGAAGACCGACGCGGTGCGCCATCAGTACCTGGACGGCTACGACTTCGACTTCGGTGTCACGGAGTCGACCCAGACCAAGCGCCTGATCGCCGACCAGGGCGACGCCAAGAACGCCATCATGCTCACCGGCGGCGTCGAGGCCACCCAGATCCAGGACGTCATCACCGACCCGGCCGTCAACAAGCGCACGATCAAGGGCTACCAGCCCTACGTCATGACGCTGACGTTCAACCTGGACCGGGTGAAGAACAAGACGGTCCGCGACGCCATCACCCACGCGGTCAACTCCAAGTCGCTCATCGCCGGTGAGGGCGGCGCGTACGGCGGCGACGTCGCGCCCAACCTGTTCGCCCCGACCCTGCCGGGATACGAGGCCGACTACGACCCGTACGGCCGGCTGAAGACGCCGTCCGGGAACATCGAGAAGGCCAAGGAACTCCTCAAGGACGTCCCCGCCGCCGAGAAGAAGCTCGTCTTCGCCTACCGCAACAGCGAGCAGGGGCAGAAGCGGAAGGTCGCCATCGAGGACGCGCTGGGCAAGGTCGGCCTGGAGGTCGTCTCCAAGGAGATCGACGCGGCCAGCTTCTACGAGCAGATCGGCAAGCTCAAGAACCCGTACGACATCTACATCACGGGCTGGGGCCAGGACTGGCCGTCCCCGGGCACGGTCGTCACGCCGATCTACGACGGTGACCAGGTCGCCGACGGCGCGCCGAACTACTCGCACATGAACGACCCCAAGGTCCAGGAACTCATCAAGAAGGCCCTCACCCAGCAGCCGACCGAGGCCGCGGCGACCTGGAAGGAAGCCCACCGCTACATCCTGGAGAAGGTCAACCCGGGCGCTCCGCTCTGGTACACGAAGACGTTCCAGCTGTACGGCTCGAACATCGGCGGCGCGCGCTACAGCACCGAGGCCAGCTACATCGACGTCAACGGCCTGTTCCTCAAGTCGTAACTCTCTACGGCTGACTGCGGGGGTGCGCACCAGGCGGAGCGCACCCCCAGGGTTCCGTGAAAATTCCCGACCACCTCCGCAGAGAGCAGCCATCCCGCCATGCTTCAGTTCATCATCCGACGCGCGGTCGGTGCCGTCGTCACCCTGTTCCTGATCGGTGCCGCGACGTTCTTCCTCTTCGTCGCCGCCCCGTCCGACTACGCCTCCCTGGCCTGCGGCAAGGACTGCTCGGGCGCCAGACTGGAGGAGATCCGCGAGGTCCTGGGGCTCAACCTGCCGATCGCCCAGCAGTTCTGGGACTTCATGTCCGGCATCGTCATGGGACGTGACTTCCCCACCGGTCACTGCTCCGCCCCGTGCCTCGGACAGTCCTTCTACTCGGGCGAGATGGTCTGGACCGTCATCAAGGACCGCTTCCCGCTCACCCTGTCGCTGACCGTCGGCGCCACGATCGTCTTCCTGATCGTCGGCCTCGGTACGGGCATGCTCGCCGCCTTCCGGCGCGGCTCCCACGTGGACAAGGTGGCCACCGGCGCCTCGATGGTGCTGAGCTCCTTCCAGATCTACTTCCTCGGCCCGATCGCCCTGGCCGTCCTCGTCTACGGCACGGGCGTCATGGAGGACCCCAAGTACGTCCCCATCACCGAGGACCCGGTCGGCTGGCTGGTCGGCCTGTCCATCCCGATGGTCGTGATGGCCACCATCTTCACCGCCCAGTACACCCGTATGTCGCGCTCCTCGCTGGTCGAGCAGCTGGCGGAGGACCATGTGCGCACCGCCCGGGCCAAGGGCATGTCGCAGAAGTACGTCTTCTTCCGCTACGCCTGGCGCGGCTCGCTCATCCCCATCGTCACCATCCTCGGCATCGACCTCTCCAGCCTGCTCGGCGGGGCCGTCGTCACCGAGCTGACCTTCTCCCTGCAGGGCATCGGCCGGCTCGCCGTGGACGGCGCGGTCAACAAGGACCTGCCGCTGACCATGGGCGTCATGCTGGTCGGGGCCTTCATGATCCTGATGCTGAACATCCTCGTCGACATCGCGTACGCCTGGATCGACCCGCGCGTCCGGCTTTCCTAGGAAGAGGGCATCGAGTGACCACACTGACCAAGACCGAGGGCGCGCCGCCGCCCACCGGGCCCGAGGGCTTCCTGTCGGTCAGGGACCTGAGCGTGCGGTTCGCCACGGAGGACGGTGTCGTCAAGGCGGTCGACGGTCTCTCGTTCGACGTCGAGCGGGGCCGGACCCTGGGCATCGTGGGTGAGTCCGGGTCCGGCAAGTCCGTGACCAACCTGACGATCCTGGGCCTGCACAACCCGCGGACGACCACGGTCGACGGCGAGATCGTCTTCGACGGCAAGGAACTCGTCACCGCCACCGAGCGGGAACTGGAACAACTGCGCGGCAACCGGATCGCCATGATCTTCCAGGACCCGCTGACGGCCATGTCCCCGTACTACACGGTGGGCCGGCAGATCGCCGAGCCGTACCGCAAGCACACCGGCTCCTCCAAGCAGGAGGCCTGGAACCGTGCGGTGGAGATGCTGGGCAAGGTCGGCATCCCCAACCCGGCCCAGCGCGCCAAGGACTACCCGCACCAGTTCTCCGGCGGTATGCGCCAGCGCGCGATGATCGCGATGGCGCTGGTCTGCGACCCCGACCTCCTCATCGCCGACGAGCCGACGACCGCGCTGGACGTGACGGTGCAGGCGCAGATCCTCGACCTGCTCAAGGACCTCCAGCAGGAGTTCGGCTCGGCGATCGTCTTCATCACCCACGACCTCGGTGTCATCGCCGACGTGGCCGACGACATCATGGTGATGTACGCGGGCGGCGCGGTGGAGCGGGGCAGCACCGACCAGGTGCTCAGGGCGCCACGGCACCCGTACACCTGGGGCCTGCTGAACTCGATGCCCCGCCTGGATTCCGACCTCAGCGCCGCGCTCGCGCCGATCCCCGGCACCCCGCCGTCGCTGCTCACCCCGCCGTCCGGCTGCCGTTTCCACCCCCGCTGCACCTTCCAGGACCGGGTCGGCGGCAACCGCTGCGTCACGGAGCGGCCGCTGCTGGGCTCGGACCGGTCCTCCGCGTGCCATCTGACGGCGGAGCAGAAGCGGACCGTCTTCATCGAAGAGATCAGGCCCCGACTGGGGTAGGGCCGGCCGGCCGACGGGCCGCACGCCCACAAGGAGGACCTGCCGCATGAAAGAGGAGCCATGAAAGAAGACCTCGTCCTCCCCGCCCCGCGCGAGGCCGCGGCCGGTGGATCAGGGGAACCGCTGCTGGTGGCGGAGGGCCTGACCAAGCACTTCCCGGTCAAGGGCGGTTTCCCCGTCCGGCGGACCGTCGGCCAGGTCCAGGCCGTCGACGGCATCGACCTGACCGTGCACCCGGGCGAGAGCCTGGGTCTGGTGGGGGAGTCGGGGTGCGGCAAGTCGACGACCGGCCGGCTGATCACCCGCCTGCTGGAGCCGACCGCCGGCAAGATCACGTACCGGGGCCGGGACATCTCCCATGCCAAGCGCAAGGGGCTCGCGCCGATCCGGTCCGAGATCCAGATGATCTTCCAGGACCCGTACTCCTCGCTGAACCCCCGGCAGACGGTCGGCAAGATCATCTCCGGCCCGATGGAGATCAACGGCATCAACCCGGCCGGCGGCCGGGAGAAGCGCGTCCGCGAGCTGCTGGAGATCGTGGGTCTCAACCCCGAGCACTTCAACCGCTTCCCGCACGAGTTCTCCGGCGGCCAGCGCCAGCGCATCGGTGTGGCACGGGCGTTGGCCCTGGAGCCCAAGCTGATCGTGGCCGACGAGCCGGTCTCCGCGCTCGACGTGTCCATCCAGGCCCAGGTGGTGAACCTGCTCCAGAAGGTGCAGAGGGAACTGGGCATCGCGTTCCTGTTCATCGCCCACGACCTGGCCGTGGTGCGGCACTTCTCACAGCGCGTCGCGGTCATGTACCTCGGCAAGGTGATCGAGGTCGGCGACCGGGACTCGATCTACACCCGCCCGCGTCACCCCTACACCCACGCCCTGCTGTCCGCCGTGCCCGAGGTGAACCTGACGGACGGCGAGACCGGACGGCGCGAACGCATCCGCCTGGCCGGCGACGTGCCGTCCCCGATCAATCCGCCGTCGGGCTGCCGCTTCCGCACCCGGTGCTGGAAGGCGCAGGACAAGTGCGCGAGCGAGGTGCCCCCGCTGGTCCGGATCGACGGCAACCGCGACGGCCATCTCACGGCCTGCCACTTCCCGGAGGAGCCGACGATCGCCGACCGCGGGGAGGACATCGTCCTCGACCCGGCGCTGACCGCGCTGGAGGAACCGGACAAGGACTGATCCGAGCCGGCAGCGAACAGACCGAGGGCCCGCGCCTGGGGAGGCGCGGGCCCTCGGTTTCCCTGGAGCGGACGTTCCGGGCTCGGGTCAATGGGCCGAAGAAGGTCCGTTCCGCGGGCGGTGCCGACAGAAAAGGGGTGTTGTCAGGCAGCCGCCTCGGGGCTCTTGGTGAGACGGGGCGAGGGTACGTCATCCGTCTCGGGGTAGTGGCATGCGGTCAGGTGCCCGGCCTTGTTGCCCTCCACCTGCACCAGCGGAGGCGCCTCGGAGGCGCACTTGTCCGTCGCCTTCCAGCACCGGGTGCGGAAGGGGCAGCCCGACGGCGGGTTGATGGGTGAGGGCACGTCGCCGACGAGCCGGATGCGCTCGCGGGGCGTGTCCTCCACCGTGGCCTCGGGCACGGCGGACAGCAGGGCGCGCGTGTAGGGGTGACGCGGGTTGTCGTACAGGTCGTCGCGGTCGGCGATCTCCATGATCTTACCGAGGTACATGACCGCGACGCGCTGTGAGAAGTGCCGCACCACGGCCAGGTCGTGGGCGATGAAGACGAAGGCGATGCCCAGTTCCTTCTGCACCTTCTGGAGCAGGTTCACCACCTGGGCCTGGATGGACACGTCGAGCGCGGAGACCGGCTCGTCGGCCACGATCAGCTTCGGCTCCAGGGCCAACGCCCGTGCCACACCGATGCGCTGGCGCTGGCCGCCGGAGAACTCGTGCGGGAAGCGGTTGAAGTGCTCGGGGTTGAGACCCACGATCTCCAGCAGCTCGCGGACGCGCTTCTCCCGGCCGCCGGCCGGGTTGATGCCGTTGATCTCCATCGGGCCGGAGATGATCTTGCCGACCGTCTGGCGCGGGTTGAGGGACGCGTACGGGTCCTGGAAGATCATCTGGATCTCGGACCGGATCGGCGCGAGCCCCTTGCGCCCCGCGTGCGTGATGTCCTGGCCCCGGTACGTGATCTTCCCGCCGGTCGGCTCCAGCAGGCGGGTGATCAGCCGGCCGGTCGTCGACTTGCCGCACCCCGACTCGCCGACCAGGCCCAGGCTCTCGCCCTCGCGCACCTGGAAGTCCAGGCCGTCCACCGCCCGGACGGCCCCGACCGTACGCGGGATCGGGAAGCCGCCCTTGATCGGGAAGTGCTTGGTCAGGCCGCTGACGTCCAGGAGCGTTTCCGCGTTGCTCATGATGGTGAATCCTGTCTCTTGTACGTCAGTTGTGCCGGGATGCGGCGAAGTCGGCGAACAGCTCGTTGCGCTGCTCCTGGGGGAGGTGGCAGGCGGACCCCCGGCCCTTGACCACGTCGAGCGCGGGCTGCTCCGAGGAGCACAGTCCGCCGCCGACCTTCTCGACGAAGGCGCACCGCGGGTGGAACCGGCAGCCGGTGGGCGGGTTCAGCAGCGAGGGCGGCGAGCCCGGGATCGGCTCCAGCGGCACGTCGACCGGCCCGTCGAGGCTCGGCATGGAACTCATCAGGCCCAGCGTGTACGGGTGCTGCGGGTCGCGCAGCACCTCCTCCTTGGTACCGCGCTCCACGCACCGGCCGCCGTACATCACCAGCACGTCGTCCGCGATGTCCGCGATGACACCGAGGTCGTGGGTGATGAAGATGATGGCCGTGCCGAACTCCTGCTGGAGGTCCTTGAGCAGGTCCATGATCTGCGCCTGGACCGTCACGTCGAGGGCCGTGGTCGGCTCGTCCGCGATGAGCAGCTCGGGGTCGCAGACCAGCGCCATGGCGATCATCGCGCGCTGGCGCATACCGCCGGAGAACTGGTGCGGGTAGTCGTCCACCCGGGTCTCCGGCTGCGGGATCCCCACCCGCCGCAGCATCTCGACCGCCCGCTCCCGGGCCTCCTTCTTGGAGGCGCCGGTGTGCTTGCGGTACGTCTCGCTGATCTGCTTGCCGATGGTGTGGTACGGCGACAGCGAGGCCAGCGCGTCCTGGAAGATCATGGCCATCTTGTTGCCGCGCAGCCGCTCCAGCTCCCGCTCGGAAGCGGTGAGCAGGTCCTTGCCGTCGAGGAGGATCTCGCCGTCGATCGCGGTGCGGTCCGGGTCGTGCAGGCCCAGGATCGTCAGGTTGGTGACCGACTTGCCCGAGCCGGATTCGCCCACGATGCCGAGCGTCTTGCCCTTGGCGAGGTCGAAGGAGAGCCCGTCGACGGCCTTGACGGTGCCGTCCTCGGTGGAGAAGTGGACCTTCAGGTCCCTGACGGAGAGGAAGGGCTGCTGTTCGGTGCTCGTCACGCGGACGCTCCAGGAGGTGATGCGGGGGGTAGGGGGCAGGCGGAGGTCAGGCGAGCCGGATCCGCGGGTCGATGAGGGCGTAGACCGCGTCGACGACGATGTTGAAGATCACGATCGCACCGGCCGCCAGCACGGTGACGCCGAGCAGCATGGGCAGGTCGCTCTGGTTGACGGACTGGATCGCGAGCCGGCCGATGCCCTGGAGGCTGAAGGTCGTCTCGGTGATGATGGCGCCGCCGATCAGCACACCGAGGTCGATGCCGAAGAGCGTGACGATCGGGCCCATCGCACCGCGCCAGGCGAACCGGAAGAAGACGTTGCGCTTGGACAGGCCCTTGGCCCGCGCGGTGCGCACGTAGTCCTCGCTGAGCTGCTCCACCATCTGGGAGCGCGTCATACGCGTGTAGTTGGCGGTGAAGATGACCGCCAGCACCAGCCATGGCAGGAGCAGACCGGAGACCCAGGCGGCCGGGTTCTCGGTGAGCGGCGTGTACGACGGCTGGCTGAGGACGCCGAGCTCCGAGACCAGGAAGTACATCGCGATGTAGCCGACGAAGTAGATCTGCAGCGAGGAGCCGAGCAGCGACACGGAGCTGGCGAACTTGTCCAGGAACTTGCCCTGCTTGAGCGCCGCGAGCATGCCCGCACCGACGCCGACGATCAGGAAGACGACGGACGCGCCGAAGGCCAGCGAGAGGGTCAGCGGCAGCCGGTCCATGATCGTGCCGAAGACGGGCTCGTTGTTGGCGAACGAGTAACCGAGGCACGGCGCGTCGCAGTAGCCGTATCCGGCGTAGTCGCGGCCGGCGAAGATGCCGACCAGCCAGTGCCAGTACTGCATCAGGATCGACTCGTCGATGCCCAGGTTCTCCCGGATCTGCGCCAGGTTCTCCGGTGTGCAGTTCTTGCCGCAGGACATCATGGCGGGGTCACGCGGAACGGCATAGAAGAGCCAGAAGGTGATGGCGCTGATGATCAGCAGGATGACCATCGCGCCGGAGACTCGGCGGACTAGGAAGCGGAGCATGGGGCGTGACTTTCCGGACGGGGCGCCGTCGCCGGGGAGGTGTGAGGGGGTGGGCCGCAGGGGCGGCCACACGGGTGGTGGCCGCCCCCGAAGCGCGTGTGCTTACTTCTTCGCGTAGAGCTTGCAGAGCGCGACGCAGGTGTTGCCGGCGTCGTACACGACGTTGCCGACCTTGGACCCGTACATCCAGTTGCGGATCTTGTGGTAGTCCGGCACGACCGGCGCCAGCTCCATGATCTGACGGTCGATGGCGCCCCAGGCCTTCTTGGCTTCCTCGGGATTCGCGATCTTGGAGGCGGCGTCGATCGCCTTGTTGACGCCCGTGTCGTTGAGCTGGGCGTAGTTGTTGCCGCCTTCACGGACGGACTTGCCGTGCCAGCAGGGGTAGAAGACCGAGTAGCCGTTCGGCCAGTCCGGGCTCCAGCCGGCGGCGAACAGGTCGTAGCCGTTGTCGAGCTTGCCGATCTGGGTGTAGAAGGTCGACTTGTCGACCTGCTTGTTGACGACCTGGAAGCCGGCCGCTTCCAGGGCGTTCTTGATCGCGACGGCCTGCTTCACCGAGTTGTCCGACTGCTGGTAGGCGATCACCAGCTTCTGACCGACCTTGCCGGCCTCCTTCAGCAGCTCCTTGGCCTTGGCCGGGTCACCGCCGGGCTTCTCGGTCGTGCCGTACAGGTCGAACTTGGCGTAGCCGGGGGTCACCGGGCTGAGGATCGTGGTGGCGATCTCGCTGCCGGAGGCGCCGCCCTTGATCGTCTGCAGCTGCTGGTGCGGCCACGCCCAGTTGATGGCCTGGCGCACCTTGAGGTCGGTGATGCGGGTGGTGTTGATCGGCCAGTAGTAGGTGACCGTGTCGACCTGGGTGAGGACGCGCTTCTTCAGCTCGGCGTCGGTGAGCACCTGGGCGACCCGCTCGGGCGCGACCTCGTTGAAGATCGACATCGTGTACTGGTCGTTGCCCCGGTCCGCGAGGTAGCGGTCGGTGGAGGCCAGCAGCTCGAAGCCGAACTGGAAGTGGAACTTGTCCGGGTACGCGTTGCGGATCGGGTCCGTCTTCGGGTCCCAGTGCTCGTTGCGCACGTAGGTCATGGACTTGCCGGGGCTGCGGCTCTCGACCTTGTACGGGCCGCAGGAGAACGGACGCTTGTCGTACTTCTCCTTGGTGTCGTGCTTCTGGGGCACCAGGGAGTAACCGCGCATGCCGAGGGTGTAGTTGAAGTCACCGCGCGCCTCGTTGAGGCGGAAGGTGATGGTCCGGCCGTCGATCTCGATGGAGTCGAGGTGCTTGCCCTCGTAGGGGCCCTTGTACTTGTCGCCGCCCTCCAGCCACGTCTGGACGTAGTGCGGGCCCTCGGTGATGAAGGAGGCGAAGAGGCGCTCGAAGGTGTGACGGACGTCGTCCATCGAGACCTCGGAGCCGTCCTCCCACTTCAGGCCGTCCTTGATGGTGAAGGACCAGGTCTTCCCGCCGTCCTTCATCGTGCCGGCGTCGGTGGCGGCGTCGCCGACCAGGGTGGTGGCGCCCTTGTCGTCGATCTTGTAGCCGGTCAGGCCGCGCATGATCGGGACGGTGATGGCGCCCTCGGTCGAGACGTAGATCTGCGCGGGGTCCATGTGGTCCATGTCGAACTGGTCGAGCGAGTAGATCGTCCCGCCCTTGACCGCGCCCTTGACCTCGGGGGCCGGACCGGTGGAGTCGGCCTTCGTGCCGACCGGGATGTCCATGGTCTTGCTGCCGCTGACCTTGGGGCCGCTGTTCTTGGCCGAGCCGCCCTTGTCTTCGCCGCCGCAGGCGGTCAGGACCGAGGACGAGGCCGCGACGACACCGGTCGCTATGAGGAAGTTTCTACGGGAGAAAGCCATGATGCACCCCAAGAGTGGTCATACGGGACGGAGAAGGCCGGCCGGACTCCTGTGTACGGACCGGAGGAGGGAACGGATCAGCGCTTGGACTTCGGGTCGAGCGCGTCGCGCACCGAGTCGCCGAGCAGGTTGAAGGCGAGCACGAAGATCACCATCGAGACGCCCGGGAAGAGCATGAAGGCGAGGTCCTCGGTGTAGAACTGGGCACCGCGCTGGATCATGACGCCCCAGTCCGGGGTCGGGTCGATCATGCCGACCCCGAGGAAGGCCAGACCCGCCTCGGCGGTCACGAACGCCGGAAGCATGAGCGTGGACTGGATGATGATCGGTGTCCACAGGTTGGGCAGCAGTTCCTTGAAGACGATCCGCCCCGGCGACGCTCCCGTGACCTTGGCGGCCTCCACGAACTCCCGCTCGCGCAGGGCGAGTACCTGCCCGCGCAGCAGCCGGGCGAGGGAGGCCCAGCCGAAGCCGGACAGCACGATGATCAGGGCCGCGGCCCGCAGCCCGGTGGGGATGTTCTCGTCGGGGGCGACGAAGACGCCGTACACGACCGGCATGAAGGCGATGAAGAACAGCGTGGAGGGGAACGACAGCAGGATGTCGATGACCCGCCCGACGAGGTAGTCCGTCTTGCCGCCGAGATAGCCCGCCGTGATGCCGATGACGATGCCCAGCAGGGCGGTGGCCAAGGTGGCGGCCACCGCGATGCCCAGCGAGTTGCGGATGGCGTAGAGCAGGAAGGTGAAGACGTCCCGGCCGAGCTGCGGCTCGACGCCGAACCAGAACTCCGAGCTGATGCCGCCGTTGGGTCCGGCCGGGTACGCGAAGGCGTCGAGCAGTTCGGGGCGCTGGCTGGCGTACGTGGTGTACGGGTCCTTGCCGTACAGCTTGGCGATGAGCGGCGCGGCGAGCGCGATCACGAAGAAGAAGATCACGATGCACGCGGATATGACGCCCGCGCGGTCGCGCTTGAAGCGCTTCCAGGCCAGGCGGCCCGGGGAGCGGCTCTCGCTGCCCTGAGGGGTGGTGGGCGTGGGCGACGTGGCGACGCTGTCGTCGGTCACCTCGAGCGGGGCAGCCGCTGCTGGAGTTGGGGGGGTCATGGTGCTCCTGGCCCAAGGGAGGGTCTGATGACTCCGCAGGGCGTCCCCCTACGGGCTACGCCGGACTTTTTCAACGCAATTCGTTCAAGGTCAATAAAATCCGGAGCTAGTTGGCTTTCTCTTTACCTTCTTTACCTTTTCTTGGTTGAACCGTAGTTACGCGTGTAGCGCACTGTGATCGATCTGTGCTCTACATCGGGCTATCCGGACGAAGCAGGCAAGGCGTTCGTTATGCGGACGCTAGGTCGTCGGAATGCGTACACCGGGGGTTCGCAATCCAACGGTTCGGCATCGGATCGTGAAGATCTGTTGCACGGAAGTTCAAGATCCTTTGTCGCGGGCTGTGGAGGGCGGATCCCACGTCCCATCGGGCGGTGCCGGTGTGATGTCGGGTTCCTCCAAAGGGGGATCTGCGTGTGCGATATGCACCTTTTGCCCTGATGCTGGCCGGTAATGGATCAGCGGACGAGCCGACGGACGAGCCGGCGAACGAGTCAGGGCACGAGGAGGCACCCCATGCGCGGACCCAGGCACGCCAGATGGGCCGCGTGCGCGGCGGCGGCAGCCCTCGCGGCGACCGCCTGCGGAGGCGGAGGCGGGGGCGGCGGCGGAGGCACGAGCGCGGTCCTCAGCTCTTCCTGGGGCGACCCGCAGAACCCGCTGGAGCCGGCCAACACCAACGAGGTGCAGGGCGGCAAGGTCCTCGACATGATCTTCCGGGGGCTGAAGAAGTACGACCCGAAGACCGGCGAGGCGCAGAACATGCTCGCCGAGAAGATCGAGACCTCCGACTCGCAGAACTTCACCGTCACCGTCAAGGACGGCTGGACCTTCAGCGACGGCGAGAAGGTCACCGCCCAGTCCTTCGTGGACGCCTGGAACTACGGCGCGAGCCTGAAGAACAACCAGCGCAACGCGTACTTCTTCGCGTACATCGACGGCTACGACAAGACCCACCCGGAGAGCGGCGAGCAGAGCGCCGACACGCTCTCCGGGCTGAAGGTCACCGGCCCGCGCACCTTCACCGTCAGGCTCAGCCAGAAGTTCTCGACGTTCCCCGACACCCTCGGCTACCCGGCCTTCGCCCCGCTGCCCCGGGCCTTCTTCGACGACCACGAGGCCTGGCTGAAGAAGCCGGTCGGCAACGGCCCGTACATGGTGGACAACTACGCCCGCGGCTCCCAGATGTCCCTGCGCAAGTGGGAGCAGTACCCGGGACCGGACAAGGCGCGCAACGGCGGCGTCGACCTCAAGGTCTACACGGACAACAACACCGCCTACACCGACCTGATGGCCGGCAACCTCGACCTCGTCGACGACGTCCCCGCCGCCCAGCTGAAGAACGTCGAGAGCGACCTCGGCGACCGGTACATCAACACCCCGGCCGGCATCATCCAGACGCTCGCGTTCCCGTTCTACGACAAGGACTGGAGCAAGCCCGGCTCCGAGAAGGTCCGCAAGGGCCTGTCCATGGCGATCGACCGCGAGCAGATCACGGAAACGATCTTCCACCGGACCCGCACCCCGGCCACCGACTGGACCTCACCCGTCCTCGGCGAGGACGGCGGCTACAAGGCGGGCCTGTGCGGCGAGGCCTGCGAGTACAACCCCGACGAGGCCAAGAAGCTGGTCAGGGAGGGCGGCGGGCTGCCCGGCGGCCAGGTCAGGATCACCTACAACGCCGACACCGGCTCCCACGGGCAGTGGGTCGACGCGGTCTGCAACTCCATCAACAACGCCCTGGACAACGACCGCGCCTGCGCGGGCAACCCGGTCGGCACCTTCGCCGACTTCCGCAGCCAGATCACCGACCGCAAGATGAGCGGCCCCTTCCGCGCCGGCTGGCAGATGGACTACCCCCTCATCCAGAACTTCCTCCAGCCGCTCTACTACACCAACGCCTCCTCCAACGACGGCAAGTGGTCCGACGAGAAGTTCGACGACCTGGTCGACAAGGCCAACGCCGAGACCGACGCCGCCAAGGCCATCGGCCTCTTCCAGCAGGCCGAGGAGGTCCTGCGGGACGAGATGGGGGCCATCCCGCTCTGGTACCAGAACGGCAGCGCGGGCTACTCGGACCGGCTGTCCGACGTGGAGCTCAACCCGTTCAGCGTCCCTGTCTACAACGAGATCAAGGTCGGCTGAGGGGGCGCCATGGGACGCTACGTCGTCCGGCGGCTGCTCCAGATGATCCCGGTCTTCATCGGGGCCACGCTGCTGATCTTCCTGATGGTCAACGTGATGGGCGACCCCGTCGCGGGACTCTGCGGCGACCGGGAGTGCGACCCGGCGACCGCCGCGCAGCTGCGGCACGAGTTCGGCCTCGACCAGCCCGTGTGGCAGCAGTACCTGACCTACATGGGCAACGTCTTCACCGGCGACTTCGGTACCGCCTTCAACGGCCAGCCGGTCACGGAGCTGATGGGCACGGCGTTCCCGGTCACCATCCGGCTCACGATCATCGCCATCCTCTTCGAGATCGTCGTCGGCATCGTCCTCGGCGTCGTCACCGGCCTGCGCCGCGGCCGCCCCGTCGACACCGGGGTGCTGCTGCTCACCCTGGTCGTCATCTCCGTCCCGACCTTCGTCACCGGCCTGCTGCTCCAGCTCCTGCTCGGCGTCAAGTGGGGCTGGATCGACCCGGCCGTCTCCACCGAGGCCCGCTTCGGCGAGCTGATCGTCCCCGGCCTGGTCCTCGCCTCGGTCTCGCTGGCGTACGTCACCCGGCTGACCCGTACCTCCATCGCGGAGAACCGGAGCTCCGACTACGTCCGCACCGCCATCGCCAAGGGCCTGCCCCGCCACCGGGTCATCACCCGGCACCTGCTGCGCAACTCCCTGATCCCCGTCGTCACCTTCATCGGCACCGACATCGGCGCCCTGATGGGCGGCGCCATCGTCACCGAGCGGATCTTCAACATCCACGGCGTCGGCTACCAGCTCTACCAGGGCATCCTCCGCCAGAACACGCAGACCGTCGTCGGCTTCGTCACCATCCTGGTCCTGGTCTTCCTCGTCGCCAACCTCGTCGTCGACCTCCTGTACGCCGTACTCGACCCGAGGATCCGCTATGCCTGAGCAGCAGCAGCCGTACGAACCGGAGCGCGCCGTCGCCGGCACCGGCATGGGCGGGACGATGGACCTCGGCGCGAGCGAGGCGGTGACGCTGGAGAAGACCCCGGGAGGCCCGGGAGGCCCAGAAGGGGGAGGCCCGGACGGCGGACCCGGCCCTCAGGACAAGCCCCGCAGCCTCTGGTCCGACGCCTGGCACGACCTGCGCCGCAACCCCGTCTTCATCGTCTCGGCCCTGGTGATCCTCTTCCTGGTCGTCATCTCGGTCTGGCCGTCCCTGATCGCCTCCGGCAGCCCCCTCAAGTGCGACCTCGCCAGGGCCCAGGAGGGCTCCCGGTCCGGCCACCCCTTCGGCTTCAACGGCCAGGGCTGCGACGTCTACACCCGCACCGTCTACGGCGCCCGTACGTCGGTGGCGGTCGGCGTCCTCGCCACCCTCGGCGTCGCCGTCCTCGGCAGCGTCCTCGGCGGGCTCGCCGGCTTCTTCGGCGGCGCGGGGGACGCGGTCCTGTCCCGGATCACCGACGTCTTCTTCGCGATCCCGGTCGTCCTCGGCGGCCTCGTCCTGCTCTCCGTCATCACCAGCAACACCGTCTGGCCGGTCATCGGCTTCATCGTGCTGCTGGGCTGGCCGCAGATCTCCCGCATCGCCCGCGGCTCCGTCATCACCGCCAAACAGAACGACTACGTCCAGGCCGCCCGCGCGCTGGGCGCGTCCAACTCCCGCCTCCTGCTGCGGCACATCGCGCCCAACGCCGTCGCCCCCGTCATCGTCGTGGCGACCATCGCGCTCGGCACCTACATCTCCCTGGAGGCGACCCTGTCCTTCCTCGGCGTCGGCCTCAAGCCGCCCAGCGTCTCCTGGGGCATCGACATCTCCGCCGCCGCCCCCTACGTACGCAACGCCCCGCACGCCCTGCTCTGGCCCTCCGGAGCCCTCGCCGTCACCGTCCTCGCGTTCATCATGCTCGGCGACGCGGTGCGCGACGCCCTCGACCCGAAGCTGAGGTGAGCCGCCGCATGCTGCTGGAAGTGCGCGACCTGCACGTGGAGTTCCGCACCCGGGACGGCGTCGCCAAGGCCGTCAACGGCGTCAGCTACGGCGTCGACGCGGGCGAGACCCTGGCCGTCCTCGGCGAGTCCGGCTCCGGCAAGTCCGTCACCGCCCAGACGGTCATGGGCATCCTCGACGTGCCGCCGGGCCGGATCACGGCGGGCGAGGTCCTCTTCGAGGGCCGGGACCTGCTGAAGCTGAAGGAGGAGGAACGCCGGAAGGTCCGCGGCGCCGAGATGGCGATGATCTTCCAGGACGCGCTGTCGTCGCTGAACCCCGTCCTCACCGTCGGCGACCAGCTCGGCGAGATGTTCACCGTGCACCGCGGGATGTCCCGGAAGGACGCCCGGAGCAAGGCCGTCGAGCTGATGGACCGGGTCCGCATCCCGGCCGCGAAGGAGCGGGTGCGGCAGTACCCGCACCAGTTCTCCGGCGGCATGCGCCAGCGCATCATGATCGCCATGGCGATGGCGCTGGAACCGAAGCTGATCATCGCCGACGAGCCCACCACCGCCCTCGACGTCACCGTCCAGGCCCAGGTCATGGACCTGCTCGCGGAACTCCAGCGCGAGCTGCACATGGGCCTGATCCTCATCACCCACGACCTGGGCGTGGTCGCCGACGTCGCCGACAGGATCGCCGTGATGTACGCGGGCCGGATCGTGGAGACGGCGCCCGTCCACGACATCTACAAGGCGCCCGCCCACCCGTACACCCGCGGCCTGCTGGAGTCGATCCCGCGCCTGGACCAGAAGGGCCGGGAGCTGTACGCCATCAAGGGTCTGCCGCCCAGCCTCAACCGCATCCCGCCGGGCTGCGCGTTCCACCCCCGCTGCCCGATGGTCCAGGACGTCTGCCGCACCGACGTGCCACCGCTGTACGACGTGACGGAGTCCGACGCGGAGCGGGGCAGCGCCTGCCACTTCTGGAGGGAGTGCCTGCATGACTGAGCCGATCCTTCAGGTCAGGGGACTGGTCAAGCACTACCCGCTGACCTCCGGCATCCTCTTCAAGAAGCAGGTCGGCGCGGTGAAGGCCGTCGACGGCGTGGACTTCGAACTGGCCCGCGGCGAGACACTGGGCATCGTCGGCGAGTCCGGCTGCGGGAAGTCCACGGTCGCGAAGATGCTGGTGAACCTGGAACGGCCGACGGCCGGGGAGATCCGCTACAAGGGCGAGGACATCACCAAGCTGTCGGGCAAGGCCCTGAAGGCCGTACGCCGCAACATCCAGATGGTCTTCCAGGACCCGTACACCTCCCTCAACCCCCGTATGACGGTCGGCGACATCATCGGGGAGGCGTACGACATCCACCCGGAGGTGGCCCCGAAGGGCGACCGGCGCGGACGGGTGCAGCACCTGCTGGACGTCGTCGGCCTCAACCCCGAGTACATCAACCGCTATCCCCACCAGTTCTCCGGCGGCCAGCGCCAGCGCATCGGCATCGCGCGCGGCCTCGCCCTGCGCCCGGAGATCATCGTCGCCGACGAGCCCGTCTCGGCCCTCGACGTGTCCGTCCAGGCGCAGGTGATCAACCTGCTGGGCCGGCTCCAGGACGAGTTCGACCTGTCCTACATCTTCATCGCCCACGACCTGTCGATCGTCCGGCACATCTCGGACCGGGTCGGCGTGATGTACCTGGGCCGCATCGTGGAGACCGGCCGCGACGCCGAGATCTACGACCACCCGACCCACCCGTACACCCAGGCGCTGCTGTCCGCGGTGCCCGTGCCCGACCCGGAGGCCCGGGAGCACCGCGAGCGGATCATCCTCGCCGGGGACGTGCCGTCCCCGACCGACATCCCCTCCGGCTGCCGTTTCCGCACCCGTTGCTGGAAGGCCCGGGAGCGCTGCGCCCTGGAGGTACCGGCGCTCGCCGTGCCCGCCGAGTTCCGCACGGTCTCCGGCCCCGCGGCCCACGACTCGGCGTGCCACTTCGCGCAGGAGAAGCAGGTGGTGCCGCCGGAAGGGGAGACGGAAGGCGGGGGCGGCGGCGGGCACGGCAGCGGGCCGGGGTGACATGGCGCTCCCCGGCCCGCTTACGGCACCCGCACGGCCGCACGCTGACCAGCGTCGCGCGTCCGTATATCGGTGCCGATTCGATGAAGTTGCCCGCGTGTTAAAGCGGTTGGCGCATCCGTGCGGCGCTACGCCAGTGACCGCTTGAGGAAGTCCACCTGGAGCAGCAGCAGGTTCTCGGCGACCGACTCCTGCGGGGTCATGTGCGTGACGCCGGACAGCGGGAGCACCTCGTGCGGGCGGCCGGCGGCCAGCAGGGCCGAGGACAGGCGCAGGGAGTGGGCGACCACCACGTTGTCGTCCGCCAGCCCGTGGATGATCATCATGGGGCGGTGCGGCTCGGCGGGGTCGACCAGGCCCGCGTCGTCGATCACCGAGTTGCGGCGGTAGACCTCCGGCTGCTCGCCCGGGTGGCCGATGTAGCGCTCCTGGTAGTGGGTGTCGTAGAGGCGCAGGTCGGTGACGGGGGCGCCCACGACGGCGGCGTGGAAGACGTCCGGACGGCGCACGGCCGCCAGGGCCGCCAGGTAACCGCCGAAGGACCAGCCGCGGATGGCGACGCGGCCGAGGTCGAGCGGGAAGTCGGCGGCGAGCGCCTGGAGCGTGTCCACCTGGTCCTGGAGCACGACGGCGGCGATGTCGTCCTTGACGGCCTTCTCCCAGGCGGGGGAGCGCCCCGGAGTGCCCCGCCCGTCGGCGACGACGACCGCGAACCCCTGGTCGGCGAACCACTGGGAGGTGAGGTGGGCGTTGTGCGCGGCCACCACGCGCTGACCGTGCGGGCCACCGTACGGGTCCAGGAGGACGGGGAGGGGGGTGTCACCGTGGTAGTCCCTTGGCATAAGCACGGCGCACGGGACGCGGCGTGCGCCCCCCTGGGTGAGGGTTACGCGCGGGGACAAACCGGGGTCTTCGGCGTAAGAGACGACGGTCGCCGTCTGCTTCCCGTCCCGCAGCACCTGGGCCCGGGCGCCCGGCCGGCCGAGGGTGGCGGAGACGAGAACGGTCACGCCCCCGGCACGCACCGCCGAGTGCACGCCGGGCTCCTGCGAGACGCGCTCCACGCCGAGCTCGTTCACCCGGTACACGTGCACTTCGCCCGTCTCCGGCTCGGCCGCCTCCTCGCCGGCCGAAGCGGAAACCAGCACGTCGTCGCCGGAGACGTCCAGTACGGCCCGCAGGTGCAACTGGGCTCCGGTGAGCGGTCGTTCACCGACCGCCAGCACGCGCGCGCCGCCCTCGTCGGTGATCCGCACGAGCTGCCCGGAGGGACTCCAGCAGGGCACACCAGGGAAGAGTTCCAGCCAAATCGGATCTTCGTCGGCGTGCACCATCCGGGTCGCCCCGGACTCGGTGTCCACGGCGAGGAACAGCTGACTGCGCTGGTCGCGCGCCTGTACGAGGAGGAGCGGCGCACCCGCCGCTGACCAGTGGACTCGCGCCAGATACGGGTACCGCGCCCGGTCCCAGAGGACCTCCGTGCGCCCCCCGTCCAGCCCGATCGCGAACAGCCGTACGTCCGCGTTGGCGGTGCCCGCCGCCGGGTAGCGGACGTGTTGTGGATCACGCTCGGGGTGGGCCGGGTCGGAGATCCACCAGCGGCTCACCGGCGTGTCGTCCACGCGCGCCACCAGCAGCCGGTCCGACTCCGGACCCCACCAGAAGCCCCGGCCGCGCCCCATCTCCTCGGCGGCGACGAACTCGGCGAGCCCGTAGGTGACGTCCTCCGCGTCCGGCTCGGCCAGTGCCCTGTCGCCGTCCCCCTCGGCCCCCACGACCCGCAGGGCGCCCTGGGCGACGTAGGCGATGTGCCGGCCGTCGGGGGAGGGGCGGGGGTCGATGACGGGCCCGGCGGTGGGCAGTTCGCGTGCCGTGCCGGCCCGCAGCTCGGCCGCGAAGAGCCGCCCCGACAACGCGAAAGAGGCCAGCTCGACGGCCGCGTCGGTGGCGTAGCCGACGATGCCGGCGCCACCCTCGCGGCTGCGCTCACGCCGCGCCCGTTCCTCGGGTGACAGACGCTCCTCGGTGCCGCCGAGGAGGGCGCGCGGGTCGGCGGCGACGCGCTCCCCGCCCTCCTCGACGTCGAGGACCCACAGCGAGTTGGCCCGGTCCGTGCCGGTGCCGGAGCGCAGGAAGGCGACCCGTGAACCATCGGGTGCCACGGTGAACGAACGCGGCGCGCCGAGCGTGAACCGCTGGGTGCGGGCGTGCCGTTTGGGGAAGGAGTCGGACTCGGTCGTCATGCCTTGACCATATTGGCCATGCGCCCCCTTGTGCGGCTGTGCGCCGAGAGATGCGCGCGCACGGATAGTTATGATCACTAGCGCATAGTGGGTATCAACCAGATGCCCGCTGCGTGGATTTATCTGTCCCAAGGTTTCGACTGCGTTCGTTCGACTGCGTCCGACCCCCCCATGTCCCTGGGCTTATTGGAGGTGAGCCGCCGTGGCACTCTCGATTTCGGCGGTTGTGCTGCTGGCGATCATCGTCTTCCTGCTGGTCAAGAAGTCAGGGTTGAAGGCGGGGCACGCGGTCGTGTGCATGCTCCTCGGCTTCTACCTGGCCTCGTCGACCGTCGCGCCCACGATCAGTGAGCTGACGACGAACATCGCGGGGATGATCGGCAGTATCGACTTCTGACGTCGACGCCTGTCTCCGTGTGCTCGGCGCCTGTGGCGAGACGGGGACCGAGGCGGGTGGCGTGGCGTGCGCCGAGGGGGTGGTCCCCCTTCTCAGAAGGCGTGAACTTTTCGGGCCTATTGTCCTCGGGTCGCTCATGTGAGCACCCGGAGGACATTTGGCGTAGTTCGTTCATGCTTTGGGCGGAGTGTGCCCTCCGTCGGGGCCGACAGCCGCCGGATCAGCCCTCGACCACGTACGGCACGAAGCCGCCCCACGCGGCCGGTGTGAAGGCCAAGCGGGGGCCGTCCATGACCTTCGAGTCGCGGACGTGAACAGTCCGGGGCTCGGTGGCCACCTCGACGCAGGAGTCCGTCTCCGCGCCGCTGCTGTAGCTGCTCTTGAACCACACGAGATCGGTAGCGTCTCTGCGGGACGTGTCGCGGATCATGTCTCCCCCAGCAGTTGATCGATGAACGCGGCCGACTCGCGGGGTGTGAGAGCCTGCGCCCGGATGATGCCATACCGCAACTCAAGGATACGGAGCTGCCTCGGGTCGGTGACTGGTCGGCCGTTGGAAATCCCTGGCGAACGTCCCACTGCCGTACCGTCCTCGAACTTCAGCACCTCGATCGCACCGTCCACACCGGCGTGTTCCTCACGGCCCATCGGCATCACCTGGATCTCGACGTTCGGGAGCTTCCCGACTTCCAGGAGGTGTTCGAGCTGCTGCCGCATCACTGCTCCGCCACCGAGCCGCCGCAGGAGCGTCCACTCGTCCTGGACGAAGCTGAGTTCGGGTGCCGAGTCGCGTTCGAAGACGGACTTGCGGGCCGAACGGGCGGCGACACCCCGTTCCACCTCCTCCTCGGCGTAGCGGGGCCGCCGCATCCGGAACAGCGCTCGCGCGTATTCCGGCGTCTGCAAGAGGCCGTGGATGTTCACGGGGTCGTAAAGCTGAAGCTCCACCGCCCGCGCCTCCATCTGCGCCAGGTCGCGGACCTTCTTCGGGTACCGGACCTTCTTCACGTCCTCCTTCATCGCCGCGACGAGTCCGCCGGCGTTCAGTACCTCGTCCGCCGTGTCCAGATACTCGGGCCGAGGGATCCGCTTGCCGCTCTCGATCTTGTAGACCAGGTCCTCGCCGTATCCGACCGCCACCGCGAAGTCACCGACCCGCATCCCCGTCGCCTCCCGGCGGAGCCTCAACTGCCGTCCCACGGTGGCGACCACGGCGAGTGCCCAGTCGTCGTCCGGGTCCACCTCCCAGCCGGGCTCGTCCGCCTCGCTCACTACCCGCGTAGCCTCACCGTTCACCGACATGCCCGTCCTCCGTAACGCAGTGCTGTGCCGCCGAACCCTGTGCTGGGGGAGCCGCCTCGACAGTCCGGACAGCGTTGGACAGACCTTGGACCGTGGCTCTACGTAACAGGGCGATCACTCATCACGGTACGTCCGGTCGGCCACGCTGAGTGACGTGAATCAGGAAACTCATGACATCGCCGCTGTCGGTGCCCGTTCCCAACCCGGCGCCGGGTTCCGGGACTTCAGCACGCTTCTGTCGTCCACCCCGCGAGGCGCCCGCCTCGCCCGCCTGCTCGCGGTGAACGCGCTGCGGGACTGGGGGATCCCCGACGAGGCGGCGGGCCACGTCGTCGCGGAGCTGGCGGCCAACGCGGCCACCCACGGCCGACTTCCCGGCCGCAGTTTCCGCCTCGCGCTGTACGTCATCGGCGGCACACTCCGCATCGAGGTCACCGACACCCGCGGTGACCGACAGCCCGTGCCCCGAGCGCCCGACGCCGGGGCGGAGTCCGGCCGGGGGCTGCTGGTCGTCGAGGCGCTGGCCGACCGCTGGGGCGTCACCGAAGGGCGGTTCCCGCACAAGACCGTGTGGGCGGAAGTGTGCTTCGCGCCACCGGAACCCGGGACCTCGTGCTGCGGTGCCGTCGGCGACTGAAAGACAAGAAACATGGGGGAAAGCACCCCACCGAACCCCACCCCTCCCGCCCGTGGTCGCGCTCACTCGGGCGGGTGAACATCTCCGGTCCGGCTGGATTTCCGGGCATGGGAGGCCCGACGCTCAGGGCAACGCACCACCACGACCGCGGACATGAGACGGCCCCCGCCGGGACGGCAATCCCAAAGCGAGGGCCTCACCACCGAGGAAGAAGAGAGCTTCCAGAATGGGTACCAAGAACCCTAGCGTGCCCTCGCACGCCCGGACCCGCGATGCGGGCCACAACCACCCGCACCGGCGACCCGGCACGGGCCCCCGCACCGGCGGGCTCCTGCATGACAACACCCGCCACACCACCCGCTTCACGGTGGTCGGCAACCACCTCGCCCAGCACCGGGAGCTCTCGCTCCTCGCCATGGGGCTCAGCCTCCACCTCCAGTCGCTGCCCAAGGGCGCCCCGGCCGACATCAAGACCCTCGCCGCCAGGTTCCCCGAGGGGGCCACCCGTATCTCCGCCGCCCTGCGCGAACTGGAGGCCCACGGCTATCTGCGCCGGGAGCGCGTACGTACCCCCGACGGCCGTATCGTCACCCGCACGGTCTCCTGCAACCAGCCCACCCCGGCCCGTCGCCACGCCGAGGCCCCCACGCCCCCGTCGGTTCCTCCGGCGACGGCCCCACGACCGCCGGAACCGGGCGAGCCGCCCGAGCCGTACGGGCGGGATGAGCCGCCCGAGCTGCACGAGCCGCCCGAGCTGCACGAGCCGCCCGAGCCGCCCGAGCTGCACGAGCCGCCCGAGCCGCACGACGAGGGCCGCGAGCCGCGCCCGTCCCGCAAGGCGCTGCCCGCCGTGCCGCGTCCCGCATGCCCTGCCCCCGCCGCGCTCCGGGCTGCCGTCGATCTCCTCTCGGGGCTCCGCCGTCACGACCCCCACCTGCTGCTCTCCGCCCGCGACACGGCCCACCTGGCCCCCGGCGTCGCCGCCTGGCTGGAGCGCGAGGTCAGCCCGGCCGCCGTACGCCACGCCCTGACCGCAGACCTGCCACCCGAGGGGCTGCGCCGCCCCGCCGCCTTCCTCGCCCACCGCCTCACGGCTCAGCTGCCGCCCCCGCCACCGCTGCGCGCACCGGCCGCGCCGCCGCCCGTACGGCACCCCCTCCAGACCTGCGACGGCTGCGACCGCGCCTTCCGTGCCCCGGATCCCGGCCGCTGCCGCGACTGCCGAACGGAGTGGACGACCCCCACGGACGGTCTCCCGCATTACATGGACGAGGACGCGGCCTCATAGGGTGGAGCCCATGACGGAACTCCCCGCCCGGCGTCTGCTGCTGGTGCACGCGCACCCGGACGACGAGTCGATCAACAACGGCGTCACCATGGCCAGGTATGCCGCCGAAGGCGCCCACGTGACCCTGGTGACCTGCACCCTCGGTGAGCGCGGCGAGGTCATCCCGCCGGAGCTCGGGCACCTGACCGGAGCCGCCCTGGGCGGGCACCGCAGGGGTGAGCTGGCGGCCGCGATGCGCGCGCTCGGCGTCGACGACTTCCGGCTGCTCGGCGGGCCGGGCCGGTTCGCCGACTCCGGGATGACGGGACTGCCCGACAACGACGACCCCGGCTGCCTGTGGCAGGCGGACGTCGACCGGGCCGCCGAGCTGCTCGTCGACGTGATCCGCGAAGTGCGTCCCCAGGTCCTCGTCACCTACGACCCCGACGGCGGATACGGCCACCCCGACCACATCCAGGCCCACCGCATCGCCATGCGCGCCGCCGAACTGGCGGCCGAGGCGGGCTGCCCGATCGCCAAGGTCTACTGGAACCGCGTACCGCGCACGGTCGCCGAGGACGCCTTCGCCCGCCTCCGCGACGACCTGCCCGGCCTGCCCTTCGAGAAGGCGGCCGGCCTCGAGGACGTACCGGGCGTCGTCGACGACGAGCGGATCACCACCGAGATCAGCGGCGAGGGCAGCGCGCACGCCGCCAAGACCGCCGCGATGCGCGCGCACGCCACGCAGATCACCGTGGCCGGACCGTACTTCGTCCTCTCCAACGAACTGGCCCAGCCGGTCTTCACCACCGAGTACTACGAACTGGTGCGCGGCGAGCGGGCCGGTGACGGCGACGGGCGCGAGGCAGATCTGTTCGCCGGGATCGAGACCGAGGAGGCGCCGTGAGCGGGCGTACCGAACCGACGACGTCCGCGCTGGCCCAGCCGCTGCGCGCGCCCTCGCTCGGGCGGGCGGCCCTGTGTCTCGGGCTCTTCGTGCTCGGCGCCGTCGTCGGGGTGGCGGGCGCGCTGATGCAGCCGGCGTGGTTCCCGGGTGGGCTGCTGCTCGCGCTGGCCGCCGAGGCGGGACTCTGCCTCGGCGCGGGCCGCGCCGTCGGGCGCCGGAGCGGAGCCGTCGCGCCCGCCGCGGGCTGGGCCCTCGCCGTGGTCCTGCTCACCACCAGCCGCCCCGAGGGCGACTTCGTCTTCGCCGCGGGAAGCGGCTCCTACCTCTTCCTGCTCGGCGGAATCGCTGTCGCTGTGATGTGCGCCACCCTCGCGCCGGTGCGGCAACCGGACGGCGACGCCGTCCGACTTCGCAAGTGACGTACTACTTCGCCGTGGCGTGGCCGTGCGAGGCCGGTGTGGGTTTCCCCAGCGGTCACGGGATACGCCTGAGAAGTGGCCAGTATGGTGGTGCGCGCCGCCGAGCCGCCCGCTTTGAAGGTGTGACGGGCGGCGGAGCCAACCGGGAGAACCTGCCTTGAGTCGTGAAACTGACAGTTCGTCCTCCGGGCCCCACGGGCGCGGCGGAGCCGCATACCCCTCGGGCACCCCGCCCTACGGGACACCCACGGCTTCCGACGCCGGTGCGGACGCGGGCCGTTCGGCCACGCGGCCGGAGGAACGCAAGACCGAGACGACGCTGACGACCCGCATCCGGATCAACATCCCCGGATCACGGCCCATCCCGCCGGTCGTCGTGCGCAAGCCCGTCGCGGACGCCGCGGACGCCGCCGGTGACACGGAGACGACGGCCGAGTGGACCGCGCCGGCGCCGAGCGACGAGGTGCCGCCCGTGGGTGCCGTCGAGACTCCCGCCGAGGCCGAGCAGCACGCCCGGCCGGGCGAGGACAAGCCGACCAGCGACTGGTTCGCGCCGCGCAAGTCCGGCCCCGGCAAGGGCGCTCAGGGTGGCGGCTCCACCAACGGTGCCGGGATGCCCGGCGGTTCGGGAGCGCCGGCCGGTACGCCGGGCGCGGCTCCCGCGGGCCCGGGTGGTACCGGTGCTTCCGGTACCGGTACCGGTGCCGGTGCGCGACCGGGCGGCGGGAGTGGCCGTCCCGGTGGCGTCGTCGGCTCCATGAACGTGCCGGGCGGCTCCCGGCCCGGCTCCGCCAAGGGCGCCGGTCTCTCCGGGGCGACCGGCGGACCGGTGGCGCCCGGCCACGGCGGCGGCACCGGCTCCTTCGACGTGACCGAGGCACTGGCGGCGGGGCCGTTGGGCAACGGCAACGGCTCCCGCCCCGGCACCGACGGCGGCACCGCACCGCGCCGTGACGACCCGCCGTTCTTCCCGGGGAACGGGCAGGGCGGCCAAGGCTCCGGCCTCGGCCCCGGCGGTGCGCACAGCGGCCCGAACGGACAGTCCCCGTACGGCGACACCCAAGGCCCCGCGGGCCCGACGAGCGGCCCGGTCACCGGGGACAGCGCGCTGGCGCCGCCCCCGGCCGGCGGCCTCGGCGCACCCGGCATGCCCGGCGGCCCCGGCGCGCCCGACGGACAGCGCCGCCCCGCACCCCACGACGGCCTGCGCGGTCCCGGCGGCCCTGGTGGCCCCGGCGGCCCCGGTGGTCCGGGCAGGCCCCAGGGCCCCGGCGCCGGCCCGGAAGCCGCCCGTCGCGGCCCCGGCGGCGGCATGAGCGGCGGCATGAGCGGCGGTCTCAGCGACGACACCGCGATCCTCACCCCGCAGAAGCCGGCCCCCGAGCCGGGCACCCCCGGCTACGGCAACCCGGACCACGTCTCCGGGAACACCGTCACCAGCGGCATCCCCGTCGTGCCGACCGACCGGAACATGCCCTTCCAGGGCGCGTCCGCCGACGGACCGCGGCCGCACACGCCCCCGAAGCTGCCCGAGCCGGTCTCCGCGCCCCCGGCGGGCTCCGCCAAGCCGGCCAAGAAGAAGGGGCGCGGCAAGCTCCCGCTGCTCGTCGGCGGCCTGGTCGTGATCGCCGGTGTCACCTACGGCGCCGGCCTGCTCATGAACCGCTCCGACGTGCCGAAGGGCACCACCGTGCTCGGCGTCGACATCGGCGGCAGCACACGCGACGACGCCGTGGAGAAGCTGGACGACGTCCTCTCCGCCCGCGCGAACAAGCCGCTCAAGCTCACGGTGGGCGGCGAGACCGTCTCCCTGAAGCCGGACCAGGCGGGACTCCAGCTCGACACGCAGGCCACGGCCAGCGCGGCGGCGACGAGCGACTACAACCCGGTCTCCGTGATCGGCTCGCTCTTCGGGCAGCAGCGGGTCGTCGACCCGGTCATGCCCGTCGACGAGGAGAAACTGCACGCCGCCCTGGAGGAAGCCGCCGGCGGGGCCGGATCGGTGACCGAGGGCACGATCAAGTTCGAGCCCGGCAAGGCCGTCCCGGTGTACGGCAAGGCGGGCAAGGGCATAGACGTCGGCAAGTCGACCGAGGCCGTGCAGGAGGCGTACCGCGCCCAGGTGGAGACGGGCACCGCCACCCCCGTGAACGTGCCGACCACCACCCAGCAGCCCACGGTCTCCAAGGCCGAGGTCGACCGGATGCTGAAGGAGTTCGCCGAGCCGGCGATGTCGGCCAAGGTGACCGTGCGGACCGACGCCGCGCACTCCGTGCCGATGAGCCCGGAGAAGTCCCTGTGGAAGTTCCTCGGGGTCACGGCCGTCAACGGCAAGCTGACCGACAAGCCGGACCTGAAGGCCCTCGAGGACCTCTACGGCGGGGCGTTCGACGGGGTGCTCATCACCCGGGCCAACGGTGAGAAGACGCCCGTCACCCCCGAGGACGTCTACGTCGCCCTGCGCCAGGCGCTGAAGAGCAAGACCGACCGCGTCGCGGTCATCGAGACCAACCCCAGCTGACGCCGCTCACGAGGGGGCGCCCGGCGAGTGCCGGGCGCCCCCTCGGCGCAGGCGGGTGTTCCTTTCGCCGGTGTTCATCGCACCCATGTCCGGTTCGCCGGTGTTCAGTTCAACATCGCCCGGGCCGCCCGCGCCTCCCCCCGCACCTGCTCCGCGACCGCCTCGTCCACCGCCCCCACGACCTCCGCGTACGCCTCCAACTCCCCGGCCCCCGCCGAGAACTCCCCCCGCTGCACCAGCAACCGGGCCCGCTCGTACCGCAACCGCGCCGCGTGCGACGGCAGCAGCAACGCCAGCTCGATCGCCCACAGGCCGACGTCCGACCGCTCCGGCCGGGCCGCCGCCCACGCCCGGATGTTGTTCAGGACGCGCGACACCACCTCCAACGGCGTCGCGGGCTCCAGCATCGACGCACGCAGCCCCGCTCCCGTCGCCCCGGCGACCAGCACCTCCGCGTCGTTCCCGCTGAGCACCCGGCCCCCGTCGAACGGATCGGCGAGCACCCGCCCCTCCTCCGGCCCGAACCCGACCACGAAGTGCCCCGGCAGCGCTACCCCGTACACCGGCGCCCCCGCCCGCCGGGCCACCTCCAGCCACACCACCGACAGCATGATCGGCAGCCCGCGCCGCCGCCGCAGCACCTCGTGCAGCAACGACGACTCCAGCCGCTGGTAGTCCGCGGCGGCCCCGTGGAACCCGTACCGCTCGCCGAGCAGGTCCCGCAGCGCCGCCGCCCAGGCCCGCGGCGTGCCCGGCCGGAACGGCAGCTGTCCGGCGAGCCCGTCGAGCTCCATCTGCGCGGCGTCCAGCCCCGCCTCGTCCAGCGCCCCGTCCGCCTCGGCGCCCACCAGCAGGCACAGCGTGGCGAGGTCGGGCCGCTCGGACCGCGCCTCTTCGGAGAACCGCCGCCGCAGCTCGGCGGAGCGTTCCGGTGACGGGGGATGAGGGTGACGCATGACTGGCTCGTGCCCTTTCACGGCGATCGCTTACCGGGTCCGCTGACGACCGGTTACCGGTCCGCCCCGGAACCCGTGGGCTCCCGGTAGTGGTGGTAGGCGTGGTGCGCCGCGAAGCCCATCCCGGCGTACAGCGCCCGCGCGCCCGCGTTGTCCGTCTCCACCTGGAGCCACGCCGCCGACGCCCCCTCGTCGAGCGCCCGCCGGGCCAGCGCGGCCATCACGGTGGTCGCGAGCCCCCGGCGGCGCCGCGCGGGGTCCACCTCGACGGCCGCGAAGGAGGCCCACCGCCCGTCCACGACACACCGCCCGATCGCCGCCGGGGCGTCCGTACCGGGGACCGTCGCGAACCACACCGACGGCCCTCCGGCCAGCACCCGCAGGGCCACCTCGCTCACGCCCCCGCGCCGGTACCGCGCCAGCCACGCCTCGTCCGCCTCCCGGGACAGGACCGCACCGGTCCCCTCCGCCAGGTCGGCGACCGGCGCCAGAGCGCCGGTCCACACCTCGGCCGTCACCTCCCGCACCCAGCCCCGCCGCTCCAGCTCCGCGCACAGCAGCTCCTGCGTGCCCGCGGCCCCGGTGGCGGTCTGGACGTACGCGGGCAGGCCGCGTACGCCGTACCAGCGTCGTACGGCGGTCAGCGCCTCGTCGAGCGGCAGCCCCGGATCGCCGAGCGGGAGTACGGAGTTGGCCCGCCGGGTGAAGCCGGCGGCCGCCCGCAGCTCCCACTCGCCGAGCCGCTCGCTCTCCACCGGCGGCCAGGCACGCGCGGTGACCCGCGCCAGCTCCTCGTAGGAGGCGGCGGGACCGCGCCGGCGTGCGGGCGCCGGCGGCACGACCTTCCCCGCGACCAGTGCGGACTCCGCGACACGGACCGACTCGCCGCTCTTCCTTGTGATCAGCAGCACACCGTCGTCCCATGATGTGAGAACACCAACCGTGTCGGTGAACTTCTCACCCGGCGCACCAGCACCGCTCAAGCGTCGCACGGAGACTCGTTTGCCCACGTCAGCAGGGGTGATACGGACCTCGAGACGTCCTGCGGCAGAGATTTCCACGGGTCGGTTCACCCCTCCTGTTCGGATCATGCCCAAGAACGGAGATACTAGAGGCGGGCATCGACGACGCCGCGCTCCCGCGCGCCAGGCGGCGGAGCCTGAGGAGGCCCGCCAGCGCCCAATCGAGGAGGAACGACAGCGTGACCTACGTCATCGCGCAGCCTTGTGTCGACGTGAAGGACAAGGCGTGCATCGAGGAGTGCCCGGTCGACTGCATCTACGAGGGCCAGCGGTCCTTGTACATCCACCCGGACGAATGCGTCGACTGTGGTGCCTGTGAGCCGGTCTGCCCGGTCGAGGCGATCTTCTACGAGGACGACACCCCGGAGGAGTGGAAGGACTACTACAAGGCGAACGTCGAGTTCTTCGACGAGCTCGGCTCGCCCGGTGGTGCCAGCAAGCTGGGGCTGATCGAGCGCGACCACCCCTTCGTCGCCGCGCTGCCGCCGCAGAACCAGTAGGAGCGGCCCGCGCCGCCTCGGTCCCGCACGGCTGATCGCACCCGATCGGTGCCGTGCGGGACCGAGGCGTTTCGCCATGCAGCAGCACCGGCAGCACCGGCAGCACCGGCCGCACCAAGAAAGTGAGCCAGTAACCGTGTCCGCAGTCCTCGACCGCCTGCCCGCCTTCCCCTGGGACAAGCTGGAGCCGTACAAGAAGACGGCCGCCGCGCATCCGGACGGCATCGTCGACCTCTCCGTCGGCACCCCGGTAGACCCGGTCCCCGAGCTGATCCAGAAAGCCCTGGTCGACGCCGCGGACTCCCCGGGCTACCCGACCGTCTGGGGCACCCCGGCGCTGCGCGACGCGATCACCGGCTGGGTCCAGCGCCGCCTCGGCGCCCGCGACGTCACCCACCGCCACGTCCTGCCCATCGTCGGCTCCAAGGAACTCGTCGCCTGGCTCCCGACCCAGCTGGGCCTCGGCCCCGGCGACCGGGTGGCCTTCCCGCGCCTGGCCTACCCGACGTACGAGGTCGGCGCGCGCCTGGCCCGCGCAGAGTACGAGGCGTACGACGATCCCACCGAGCTGGACCCGGCGGGCCTGAAGCTCCTCTGGCTCAACTCCCCGTCCAACCCGACCGGCAGGGTCCTGTCGAAGGCCGACCTGACCCGGATCGTGGCCTGGGCCCGCGAGCACGGCATCCTGGTCGCCTCCGACGAGTGCTACCTGGAGCTGGGCTGGGAGGCCGACCCGGTCTCCGTCCTGCACCCGGACGTCAACGGCGGTTCGTACGACGGCCTGGTCGCCGTCCACTCGCTCTCCAAGCGTTCCAACCTCGCCGGCTACCGCGCGGCCTTCCTGGCGGGCGACCCGGCCGTCCTGGGCCCCCTCCTGGAGATCCGCAAGCACGGCGGCATGATGACGTCGGCGCCGACGCAGGCGGCCGTGGTGGCGGCCCTCGGCGACGACGAGCACGTCCGCGTCCAGCGCGAGCGCTACGCGGCCCGCCGCACGGCCCTGCGCGAGGCGCTCCTCGGCCACGGTTTCCGCATCGAGCACAGCGAGGCCAGCCTCTACCTCTGGGCGACCCGCGACGAGTCCTGCTGGGACACGGTGGCCCACCTGGCCGAGCGCGGCATCCTGGTGGCTCCCGGCGACTTCTACGGCCCGGCCGGCGAGAACTTCGTCCGCGTGGCCTTCACCGCCACGGACGACCGCGTCCGCGCGGCAGTCCGACGCCTGACGGCCTGACGGCCACCGGCGCGGGCACGCGAAACGCCGGGGCCCAGGGAACGAACCCTGGGCCCCGGCGCCGTACGCGTCGGATGATCAGCCGAGCGGCAGCCCCTGCACGGGCAGCGCGCCCTTGCCCAGCGCGCCCTTGCCCAGCGCGTCCGTCGGGAGCCCGCCCTTCGTGGCCGTCTGCGCCGTGTCACCGACGATGTCCCCGGCGGAGCCCGCCGCGTCCCCGGCGGCCTTCTGCGCCACCGGCGTGGCCTTCTTGACGACCGAGCCACCGGCCTTGCCGGCGTCCGGCACGGCCTTCTGGAGGGTCTTGCCGCCGGTCTCGCCCGCGGTCTCGGTGACGTTCTGGGCCGCGGCGTCCACGGTGTTGCCGACATTCGCCCCGTCCAGGGCGGTCAGTCCCCCGAGGTTCGGGGTGGCCGGCAGTTCGGGAGCCGCGCTGGCGGAGCCGGCCGCACCGACCCCGGCAGCCGCTCCCGCAGCGACGAGCAGCGCGGCACGGGCGATCCGGCGGGTCAGGGGGAGAGACATGATGCTCCTTCGACGGAAGTCAGTGATGAGGAAACCGACCGCGCCCGGCTGGTGATCGGCCGGGCTCGGACGCAGTGACTACCGCCCGAAGGCCGCGAAGGTTGCGGCGGCACAATGCAAAGAGTTGGTAATGCGTCGCATTATCAGTTGCCCAGAAAAACGGGCAAAAGGGCTGCGTCCGGAAAGCCTGCCGAATCCTTACAGCCCTTGATCCTCCTGGGCTCCGCCGGATTTCGGCATGACGGCGCGAAAACCGCGCACCGCGTCGACGCGACGCCCGTGCGGGTAACTCCCAGGAGTGGCGGCTCGTACGGTTGAGCGCTACCGCGCGGACGTGATCCGGACCGATCCCGCGGCCCGTTCCGCGCCCCGCGTGCCGCCGGCGTCCGTCGGGTGCCACTTGCTGCCGGTGTGTCCCGCGGTCCACTCCCGGCCCGCGTACGAGACCCGTTCGACACGCAGCTGGGAGGCGTTGGCCACCGCCCAGTGCGCCAGCTGCCAGCCGCGCCGCTCAAGGTGCTCCCGCGCACCCGGGCCGGCGGTCACGGGCAGCGTCACGGTCCGCCCGTCGGAGCCGCTCGCGTCGCCCGCGGGTCCCGCGGTCGGCGAAGGGGAGGCGGTGGGAGCCGTCGCGGCGTCGTCGGCGGCCGAGCCGGCCGACCGGAGCACGTCCTGCCCGAAGTCCCGTACGAGCGCCGCTCGGACCGCGTCCGGCCCCTGCGCGCGGGCCGCTTCCGGGCGTCCCTCGCAGGTCAGCGTCGCCGCGGACCGTCCGGTCAGCGCGGCTGCGAGCAGCGTGGCGTCCGGTTCGTGCTTGGCGTACGCCTGCGGGAAGCCGCTGCGCTGCACGCGCTGGGCGGCGACCGTGAGCGGAAGGCGCGTGTAGCCGGGGACCTCGACCAGATGCTCGTAGAACATGCCCGCCGAGTACGCCGGGTCCATGATCCGCTCCGGCGTGCCCCAGCCCTGCGAGGGGCGCTGCTGGAACAGGCCGAGCGAGTCGCGGTCGCCGTGTTCGATGTTGCGCAGCGACGACTCCTGCAGCGCGGTCGCCAGTGCGATCGTCACCGCCCGCTCCGGCAGGCCGCGCGCGGTGCCCGCGGCGGTGATCGCCGCCGCGTTCACCGCCTGCTCCGGCGTGAACTCGTAGACCGCGCCCCCGTCCTGGCCCGAGACGACCTTGCAGCCCGGAGAGCCCGCCCCTCCGGTGACGTACTGCACCGCGAGGTAACCGGCGACCGCGAGCAGGACCAGACAGGCCGCCCCGGAACGGAGCAGGCGGCCATGGCGTTTACGGGTTGGCGACGGCTGAAGCACGCGTACAAGGTACTGGAGGGCAGAACGTGGTGAGTGCCGGGCAAGGGCAGTGCCCGAAAGGGCAGGGGCGTTAGGGTCGGGCCATGGCCGATACCCCGCTTGACCTCACGCTGGACGCCGCGGAGCTCACCGCCCGGCTCGTCGACTTCCCCTCCGAGAGCGGCACCGAGGAGCCGCTCGCGGACGCCATCGAGAGCGCCCTGCGCGCCCTGCCGCACCTGTCGGTCGAGCGCTACGGCAACAACGTCGTGGCCCGTACGGATCTGGGCCGGGCCGAGCGCGTGATCCTGGCCGGACACATCGACACCGTCCCGATCGCCGGCAACGTACCGTCCCGGCTGGACGCCGACGGGGTCCTGTGGGGCTGCGGCACCTGCGACATGAAGGCGGGCGTCGCCGTGCAGATGCGCATCGCGGCGACCGTCCCGGCCCCCAACCGCGACCTCACCTTCGTCTTCTACGACAACGAGGAGGTCGCCGCCGAGCTGAACGGGCTGAAGCACGTCGCCGAGGCCCACCCGGAGTGGCTGGAGGGCGACTTCGCGGTGCTCCTCGAACCGTCGGACGGCCAGGTGGAGGGCGGCTGCCAGGGCACGCTGCGGGTGCTGCTGAGGACGACGGGGGAGCGGGCCCACTCCGCGCGCTCCTGGATGGGCTCCAACGCGATCCACGCCGCCGCCCCGATCCTGGCGCGCCTGGCCGCGTACGAGCCGCGCTACCCGGTGATCGACGGCCTGGAGTACCGCGAGGGCCTGAACGCGGTCGGCATCACGGGCGGGGTCGCGGGCAACGTCATCCCCGACGAGTGCGTGGTCACGGTCAACTTCCGCTACGCCCCGGACCGCAGCCCCGAGGAGGCCCTCGCCCACGTGCGCGAGGTCTTCGCGGACTGCGGGGTGGCCGAGTTCGTGGTCGACGACCACAGCGGCGCGGCCCTGCCGGGACTCTCCCACCCGGCCGCGGCGGCCTTCATCGAGGCGGTGGGCGGCACCCCGCAGCCCAAGTACGGCTGGACGGACGTCTCGCGCTTCTCGGCGCTCGGCGTCCCGGCGGTCAACTACGGTCCGGGCAACCCGCACCTGGCGCACAAGCGCGACGAGCGGGTGGAGACGGCGAAGATCCTCGCGGGGGAGGAGCGCCTGCGGTCCTGGCTGACGGCGTGATCCATACAGGGTTTACGCCGCTGCGTGGCGGACATGCTGAGGTCCCTCGCCCGTAACCCGCGTGGATCTACGCTGAGGTGGAAGAACCTGCAACTGGAGGGAGCGCGCATGGCTACTGGCAACCCCGAGGGCAAGAGGCGGCCACCGGAGGAGCAGCGCCTGGGCCCTGTCCTCCGGCGGCGGGGACAGGTCCAGAAGAGCACCACGGACCAGCGTCTGCTGGACGAGCGTGCCCCGACCGACTGGGTCCACACCGACCCGTGGCGTGTCCTGCGCATCCAGTCGGAGTTCATCGAGGGCTTCGGCACGCTCGCCGAACTCCCGCCCGCGATCAGCGTCTTCGGCTCGGCCCGTACAGCGGCGGACTCACCGGAGTACGAGGCGGGCGTGCGGCTCGGGCGGGGCCTGGTGGAGGCCGGCTTCGCGGTCATCACCGGCGGCGGCCCCGGCGCCATGGAGGCGGCCAACAAGGGCGCCCTGGAGGCCAAGGGCACGTCGGTCGGTCTCGGCATCGAGCTGCCCTTCGAGCAGGGGCTCAACCCGTACGTCGACATCGGCCTGAACTTCCGCTACTTCTTCGTCCGCAAGATGATGTTCGTGAAGTACGCGCAGGGCTTCGTGGTCCTGCCCGGCGGACTCGGCACCCTCGACGAACTCTTCGAAGCACTCACCCTGGTGCAGACCCAGAAGGTGACCCGCTTCCCCATCGTCCTGTTCGGCTCCGAGTACTGGGGCGGCCTGGTCGACTGGCTCCGCGGCACCCTGGTCGCCCAGGGCAAGGCCGCGGAGAAGGACCTCCTGCTCTTCCACGTCACGGACGACGTGGAAGAGGCGGTGGCCCTGGTCTCCAAGGAGGCGGGCCGCTAGCGGGACGGGCGGGCCGCCCGCCGGACCACCGCCGCCCGGGCGCCGGGGGGGGGGGGGGGGGGCGGCCCCCCCCCCCCCCCCCCCCGCGGCCCCCCCCCCCCCCCCCCCCCCCCCCCCCCCCCCCCCCCCCCCCCCCGCCTACGCCAGTCCCCGCCGGGCCACCGCGGGCTCCCGGTGCCCCGCGATCGTCGCCACCATGTCCAGCACCTGCCGCGTCTCCGCCACCTCGTGCACCCGGTACACCCGCGCCCCCAGCCACGCCGACACCGCCGTCGTCGCCAGCGTCCCGAGCAGCCGCTCCTTCACGGGCCGGTCCAGCGTCTCCCCGACGAAGTCCTTGTTGGACAGGGACACCAGCACCGGCCACCCCGTCTCCACCATCTCCCCGAGCCGGCGCGTCGCCTCCAGGCTGTGCCGCGTGTTCTTCCCGAAGTCGTGGCCGGGATCGATCAGCACCGACTCCCGCGGCACGCCCAGGGCCACCGCCCGCTCGGCCAGCCCCAGGGTCACCTTCAGGATGTCGGCCACGACGTCCTCGTACGTCACCCGGTGCGGCCGGGTCCGCGGCTGCGCACCGCCCGCGTGCGTGCAGACCAGCCCGGCCCCGTACCGCGCGGCGACCTCCGCGAGTCCCGGATCGACGCCGCCCCACGCGTCGTTCAGCACGTCCGCCCCCGCCTCGCACACGGCCTCGCCGACCTCGTGCCGCCAGGTGTCCACGCTGATCACGACGTCCGGGAAGCGCCGCCGCACCTCCGCGACGAACCCCACCGTCCGCCGCGCCTCCTCCTCGGCCGACACCTCGTCCCCCGGCCCGGCCTTCACCCCGCCGATGTCGATGATCGCGGCACCCTCGGCCACCGCCTGCTCCACGCGCGCGAGGGCGGGCTCGTCGCGGAAGGTCGCCCCCCGGTCGTAGAAGGAGTCCGGGGTCCGGTTCACGATCGCCATGATCACCGGTTCGTGCGCCGCGAATTCACGCCTGCCCAGCCTGAGCATCCCCTGTGACATCTCCTCGTCCATACCGTTCTCACGTCCCGCTCTCGGCCCTGGGGCCGGCCTCCGGACCCGGCCTGCGAATCCGGTCCTCATGTACGGCTTCGGCCGCCTGCGGCCCCGACTGTCAGACTCGCATGGCACGATCGGACCCGACACAACCGACTCCGACTCCGATTCCAGCCTCGACTCCGATCCAACCAGCCACGCGATCCGCCGAGTCCTCGAACCCGTGCGATCGCCGCGCTCGACCCGACCATGGGGGCCCCAGCGATGGTCATGTTCCTGTTCCTCGTCATCGCGCTGGCCGTCGTGGTCGCCGCGGTGACGCTCGCCGTGGTGAGCGGCGGCGACAGCGGGCCGCTGCCCGACGCCGCCCCCGAGCGGCTGCCGGACTCCCTGCCTCCGGACCGCCCACTGCGCCGCGCGGACGTGGAGCGCCTCCGCTTCCCGCTCGCCGCCCGCGGCTACCGCATGGCGGACGTCGACGACGCCCTCGGCCGCCTCGGCGCCGAGCTGGCCGAGCGCGACGCCCGCATCGCCGACCTGGAGTCCGCGCTGGCCGACGCCCGCGCTGCCGGCGCCCACCAGCACGTCTCCATGGAGAAGCCGGCCCAGGAGGAGCAGCAGTGAGCGCCGGGCAGGCCGTCGCGGGCCCGGACGGCGCACCGCGCTGCCCCTGGGCCCTGTCCACCACGGACTACGTGGCGTACCACGACGAGGAGTGGGGGCGTCCCGTCCACGGCGACGACGCCCTGTTCGAACGCCTCAGCCTGGAGGCCTTCCAGTCCGGCCTGTCCTGGATCACGATCCTGCGCCGCCGCCCGGGCTTCCGTACCGCGTTCGCCGCATTCGAGATCTCCAAGGTGGCGGCCTTCACCGACGAGGACCGCGAGCGCCTGCTCGCCGACGCGGGCATCATCCGCAACCGCGCCAAGATCGACGCGACCCTCGCCAACGCCCGCGTGCTGACCGAGTGGGCCCCCGGCGAGCTGGACGAGCTGATCTGGTCCCACGCCCCGGACCCCGACGGCCGCCCGGTCCCGAAGACCCTCGCCGACGTACCGGCCGTCACACCGGAGTCCACGGCGCTGTCCAAGGCACTGAAGAAGCGGGGCCTGCGCTTCGTCGGCCCGACGACGGCGTACGCGCTGATGCAGGCGTGCGGACTGGTCGACGACCACCTGGAGACATGCGTGGCGCGCAAAGGCCCGTCCGGAGGCAGCCACTCCGGAGCCTGAGGGCGACGCCGTCCGGGCCGGGCCGCGGCCTCCGGGACGGTCACCGCGGCCGACGATCAGCGGCTCACTTGCCCAGGTAGCGCGGCTTCTCCTTGCCGACGAACGCCCGCACCGCGATCGCGTGGTCCTCCGAGGAGCCGGCCCGGGACTGCAGCTCGTCCTCCTTCTCCAGCGTCTCGGAGAGCGAGTGCGTCAGCCCGTACGCCATCGCCTCCTTCAGCGCCGCGTACGCCACCGTCGGTCCCTCGGCCAGCGCCCGCGCCGTCTGCTCGGCCTCGGCACGCAGGTCGGCGGCGGGCACCACCCGGTTGGCGATGCCCAGCTCGTACGCCTCCCGAGCGCCGATACTGCGCGGGAAGAGCAGCAGGTCGGCGGCGCGTCCGGGGCCGACGACGCGCGGCAGCGTCCAGGAGACGCCCGAGTCGGCGGTGAGCGCGACCCCCGCGAAGGACGTGTTGAAGGCCGCGGTGTCCGCGACGATCCGGTAGTCCGCCGCGAGCGCGAACCCGAAGCCCGCCCCGGCCGCCACGCCGTTCACGGCGGCCACCACCGGCTTCTCGGCCTCGGCGAGCGCCCGCACGATCGGGTTGTAGTGCTCGCGGACCGTGCTCATGGTCCGGCCCGAGCCCGTCTCCCGGTCGGCGGCCAGCAGCCCGATGTGCTCCTTGAGGTCCTGGCCGACGCAGAACGCCCGCTCCCCGGCCGCGGTCAGCAGCACCGCCCGTACGGCGTCGTCCGCGGCCGCGGAGCGTGCCGCCTCCCGGAGCGCGACCTTGGTCTCGATGTTCAGCGCGTTCATCGCCTCGGGGCGGTTCAGCGTGATCGTCGCGAGCCCGTCGCTCACCTCGTAGAGCACGGTGTCGGCCATGTGAATCCCCTCCGCGTCGTGGCGTGTGTCGTGGAGTGCGTCAGTCGGTCACCTTCACCGCGTCGGCCGGTCCGGCGCCGGCCGGTCCCTGCGGCAGCGCGTCCTGGCGCGTCCGGAAGACAGCATGACGGAGATCACCGGTGGCGGATCGCTCCGCGGATGTGACCTGCGTCAAAGAATCGCGGGCCGTATCCATTCGGCGGAAGTGGGAAGGGCGCGCAGTATTGCAGTCACATCGCCGAATTGGGTGGTTTTGCTCGCGTGCGTTGCCCAAGCGATGCCGGCCGATGTTGGTCATCGGGTCCTGGGATGCGGGATAATGGCTGGGAAGCAATGTGTTCGATGCCGGTGTCGCGCGTCCATGCCGGACTGCGCGTGCCCTCACGGGCCGTCGGCGGTGACGGTGAGCTGGTATCAGGAAGGGGAACGAGCATGGCGGCCATGAAGCCGCGGACGGGCGATGGCCCGCTCGAGGTGACCAAGGAGGGGCGGGGCATCGTCATGCGCGTTCCGCTCGAAGGCGGCGGTCGACTCGTCGTCGAGCTGACCCCCGATGAGGCCGACGCGCTCGGCGACGCCCTCAAGAAGGTCGTCGGCTGACGCGCGAGCGACCATACCCGTTCAGTCGCCCCGGTACCGACCATGGTGCCGGGGCGATTGTTTTCGTGGTACCGGGAGGGGACCCGGGGTTCTCCGTGCGCTCCCCGGGCCGGTGGATCACCGCTTGACGGCGCACAGCAGCCCGTCGCCCACCGGCAGCAGTGACGGCACCAGCTCCTGGCTCTCCCGCACCGCGCGCAGGAGTTCCCGCAGCCGCAGCACCTCGGTGGGCTGCGGTCCGGAGTCGATCGTCCGGCCGGCGCCGAAGACACCCTCGAAGGCGACGAGACCTCCGGGGCGCAGCAGACGCAACGATTCAGCGAGATAGTCCAGGTACTCCAGGCGGTCCCCGTCACAGAAGACGAGGTCGTAACCGGCGTCCGCGAGCCGGGGCAGCACGTCCAGCGCCCGTCCCGGAATGAAGCGGGCCCGGTTGCTGGCGAAGCCCGCGGCGCGGAAGGCCTGGCGGGCGAACTGCTGGTGTTCCGGCTCCGGGTCGACCGTGGTCAGCACCCCGTCCGGCCGCATGCCCTGCAGGAGGTGGATCCCGGAGACGCCGCAGCCGGTGCCGATCTCCGCGACCGCCTTGGCGTCCACGGCGGCGGCGAGCAACCCCAGCGCGGAGCCCGTGCCCGGGGTCACCGAGCGCAGGCCCGCCTCGCGGGCCCGGTCGCGTGCCCAGAGCAGCGCGTCGTCCTCGGCGACATAGGCGTCGGCGAACGCCCAGCTCGTCTGCCGGTTGCCGGTAATGACCCTCTCCTGTCCCCGTCGTTGCCTCGGCGTGACTGTATCCGTTGGCGTCGGGAACCCGCAGATGGGACCAGTCGTTTGAAGGGGAGACCAAAGAGACGACTGAGCGGCCGGACTGCGACGGGGGGCGGCGGATGGACCAGGACGCCGAGCAAGTGCTGACGCAGCCGCACGAGCCGTGCCGGTTCAGATCAAATTCTCGTAAAACCGCTTATCCGGAGCTAACGGGCGAGGTGGCTATGGTAGGGGCTCCACTGGACACCACCAGAGCCGACAGGGGAGGTGCGGCCGCACCCGCGGATCGGGGAGGAGTGCTGCGGCGCTTCCTCGGATCGGCAGGCAGGCCGAAATCCGTGAACGACACCGCTGCTGACCACAGCCACGCAGGTCCCACCTCGGGACGCACCCAGACCGCGACCTTCACCAGCGACGCGGACGGGCAGGCGTGGACTCCGCCCACCTGGGAGGAGATCGTCAGCACCCACAGCGGCCGGGTCTACCGCCTCGCCTACCGCCTCACCGGCAACCAGCACGACGCCGAGGACCTCACCCAGGAGGTCTTCGTCCGCGTCTTCCGGTCGCTGTCGACGTACACGCCGGGCACCTTCGAGGGCTGGCTGCACCGCATCACCACGAACCTCTTCCTGGACATGGTCCGCCGCAAGCAGCGCATCCGCTTCGACGCGCTCGGCGACGACGCGGCCGAGCGGCTGCCCAGCAAGGAGCCCAACCCGCAGCAGGTCTTCCACGACGCCCACTTCGACGCGGACGTCCAGCAGGCCCTCGACACCCTCGCGCCCGAGTTCCGCGCCGCCGTCGTCCTCTGCGACATCGAGGGACTGTCGTACGAGGAGATCGCCGCGACGCTCGGCGTCAAGCTCGGCACCGTCCGCTCCCGGATCCACCGCGGTCGCTCCCAGCTGCGCAAGGCGCTCGCACACCGATCTCCGAAGGCGCGTGCCGAGCGTCGCTCGTTCGCGGCCCGTGTTCCCGCACTGGGAGGAGGGGGCACGAGCGCGTGAGTGGGTCACGGCCTGAATCCGAGGGACACCTCGCAGAGCAGCATCTGGGAGACCGACTCTCCGCCCTGGTGGACGGAGAGCTCGGTCATGACGCGCGTGAGCGCGTACTGGCGCACGTGGCCACCTGCCCGAAGTGCAAGGCGGAGGTCGACGCGCAGCGCCGGCTGAAGAACGTCTTCGCAGAAGCGGCCCCGCCGACGCCGTCCGAGAGCTTCCTGGCCCGCCTCCAGGGCCTCCCCGGGGGAGGTGACGCGGACGGCGGCGGATCGCCGCTGGGCGGCGGACAGTTCACCGGCGGCCTCGACGGGGTCTTCGGGACGAAGCGGGGCGAGCGGTTCGAGTTCGACTACGTCCCCGCCCGCCGGCACTTCCCCGTGCTGTCGTCGCCCTCCTCACCGGGGCGGGGCTTCCGGATCCACGACGTGAGCCGGCACGAGTCGGACCGGGCCTCCTCACGCGGCCTGCGGTTCGCGTGCGCCGCCGCCGGCGCGGTGTCGCTGGCCGCGATCGCGCTGGGCGGGGTCACCGTCGGCACACCGGACACCACCACGGAGGCTCGCGGCTCCGGCAGCGGCAGCAACGTGACGCCGACGCGCACCCAGGGCGCGGGAGCGGTCACGAGCTCCGACAGTCAGCGCCGTCGCGCGGGCGGTCCGCTGCTCGGCCAGGGTCAGCGGGCGTTCGGCGACACCTCCGTCGCTCCCACGGTCATGTCCGCGCCGCTGCTGCCGGGAGTGCCGGCCCCGTTGGGCGCCGATCCGGGGCAGCAGGCCGTGCGCGCGCTGACCACCCCGGTGACGGCCGGTGCCGCCGCCATGTCCCCGCTGATACGTCCGCTCGAAGCGGTTCCACCGCTCGTCGCGGCCTCCGAGGTCAGGCCGCCCGGCCTGCTCGCCGCACCCGTCCCCGATCCGGCCCCGACCCCTCGTCCGGCGGCTTCCCCCGCCACCTCCCACCGTCCGGTTCCCTGACCGGCGTCTGCGCGCCGGTCCGCGAACCTGATTGAATCCGGGGTGGCACCAGAGCCCTTGGAGCCGACGATCTGCGGCCAGCTGCGGGGGAGAACATGAACGAGGGGAAGCCCACGAAGGCGAAGTGGTGGAGTCGGCCCCGCTCGTCGGAGGACGCGACCGACGGCGCGACCGACGGCGACTTCGCACTGGAACGCCCTCGCACGGCCCGCACCACCGGCACCGGTGACGACGTGGCCGACGGCGGCGACTTCGAGCTCGAACGCCCGGTGGCACTCCGCGCGGCCGACGGGGGAGACGGCGACTACGAGCTCGAAGGCCCGGCGGCACACCGCGTGGCCGACGAGAGCGACGGCGACTACGAACTGGACCGCCCGGCGCCCGAAACGGCGACCGGGTCCGCGGCCGACAACGAGACCCCGGACACCGGCGCCCACACGGGCGTCGATGACCTCGACGGCTCGCTGTCCGCCGGACCCGTCGCCGAGCGCGGCAAGCCGCTGCACGACCCGGACCCGTACAGCACCCCTCCGTACGGCGAGCCGGGGCCCTGGGCCCCCGCTCCGCCGGTGCAGCACCCGTCGGCGACGCCCGCGCACGGCAGCGTCGCGCACGGCAGCGTCGCGCACGGCAGCGTCGCGCACGGCACGGTCGCGCACGGCACGCCTGCGCACGGCACGGTCGCGACGGGGGCGCCTCCCGCATCCGGCGTGCCGGCGGCACCGTCGCTGTCCGCGCCTGCGGGCGCGGTCCCCGACCCGGCGTTGGCGGATGCCGCGCCTCCCGCTCTGCCGGTGACGCCGGTGCCTGCCGGGTCGGCGTCGACGCCCCCCGGCACGGGCGGCGACAGCCCGGGCGCCGACCCCTGGGGGCGCTACGACCCCTGGGCCGCCCCGGCCGCCGCCGCGCCGCTTCAGCACAGCGGTACGGTCGCGCCGACGAGGGAGCAGCGGCGCAGGCGGGCCAGGAAGGCGTTGGCCGGCGGGGCGCTGCTGATCGCCCTGGTGTCCGGCGGCGTGGGCGGCGCCATGGGCGCGTACCTGGAGCGCAACGGCGGCGTGGGCACCGTGGAGCTGCCGCAGGCCGGGAAGGAGGCGGTGGAGCGGGCGCCGGACAGCGTCGCCGGCATCGCCGACCGGGCGCTGCCGGGCGTCGTGACCCTGCACGTGAGCGGCGGCGACGCCGCGGGCACCGGCACCGGCTTCGTCCTCGACGACCGCGGACACATCCTGACCAACAACCACGTCGTGGAGCCCGCCGGGTCCGGCGGCGAGATAACCGTGACCTTCAACAGCGGCGACACCGCCGAGGCCACGGTCGTCGGCCGCGACGGCGGGTACGACCTCGCCGTGGTGAAGGTGAAGGGCGTCAGCGGCCTCACCCCCATGCCCCTCGGCAACTCCGACAACGTGAGGGTCGGCGACCCCGTCGTCGCCATCGGTGCCCCCTTCGACCTGGCGGGCACGGTCACCTCCGGCATCATCAGCGCCAAGGAGCGGCCCATCACGGCCGGCGGCGAGGAGGGTGACGGCAGTGACGTCTCGTACGTCGACGCCCTGCAGACCGACGCGCCCATCAACCCCGGCAACTCCGGTGGCCCCCTCCTGGACGCCCAGGGCCGGGTCATCGGCATCAACTCCGCCATCAGGTCCGCCGGCAGCGGCGACGCCGAGCCGGACGGCGGCCAGGCCGGTTCCATAGGACTCGGCTTCGCCATTCCCATCAACCAGGGCAAGCGCGTCGCCGAGGAGCTGATCAACACCGGCAGGGCCACCCACCCGGTCATCGGCATCACCCTCGACATGAACTACACCGGCGACGGCGCCCGCGTCGGCGCCGAGGGCAGCGACGGCGGCCCCGCGGTCACCACGGGCGGCCCCGGAGCCGAGGCCGGTATCGAACCGGGGGACGTGATCACGGCCGTCGACGGCCAGCGCGTGCACTCCGGCGAGGAACTCATCGTCAAGACCCGCGCCCACCGCCCCGGCGACCGCCTGGAGCTGACGCTGGAGCGCGACGGCAAGGAGACGAACGTCTCACTGGTACTCGGCTCGTCCGACGGCTGAACGGCCGCCCAGGCCCCGACAAGGGGCCAGGAAGGCAAACAATTCGGAAAGCGCCCGCATACACGCACTCGGGGCTCACGGGACGGTACCGGTCGGACGGGATCGGCGGGTACCGTGGTGGCGGCCCGGACATCCAAGGAGCTTCAGGTGTTCAATGACATAGGCGCACTAGAGCTGGTGACGCTCGTCGTCCTCGCCGTGCTCGTCTTCGGTCCGGACAAGCTTCCCAAGGTCATCCAGGATGTGACGCGCACCATCCGGAAGATCCGGGAGTTCTCGGACAGCGCCAAGCAGGACATCCGGCAGGAGCTGGGCCCCGAGTTCAAGGACTTCGAGTTCGAGGACCTGAACCCCAAGACGTTCATCCGCAAGCAGCTGGACAACGACGAACTGGGGCTCAAGGAGATCCGCAACGGCTTCGACCTGAAGAAGGAGATGGCCGAGGTCACCGACGCGGTCCACGGCCGCGAGTCGGATTCGTCGTCCGGCTCCTCGTCCTCCGGCTCCTCCGGTGGTCGGATCGACATGTCCAAGAAGCCCGAGACGCCCGCCCGGGACGACCGCCCGCCGTTCGACGCGGACGCCACCTGAGCCTCCCCCCCCCGAGCGTCACCCGCGTGCCGACCGGGTGTCGCCCGAGTGCCACGTGAGTGCCACCTGAGCCAGGCCCGCGTACCGCCGCATGCCACGGAAGCCGGCTCCGTCGCCGCACGTGACACGTCTCACACTCCGGGCAGGGCGTGCAGGGCCTGAAGGCGGCGTCCGCGCGACCCACGCGCCGGGCGGTTTCCCGACTGCCGCCTGTGGTGTGGCTATGCTTCCCGAGTTGTTGTGCGGACCGGACGAGTGCGCCCGAAGGGGGGCGGGCCGTTCCGGTCCGACGAGAGCGAGGAGGCGTCCGGGCACATGGAGACGACGAGTGGCGCAGTCGCGCAGGCGCCGGCCGCGGAGGACGGACAACAGGTCCCCTCCGCCCGGCGTACGGTCGACGGCTACCTGCGCGCGCCCTTCCCTTGGTACGGCCTCGACGAGGCCTTCACGGGGCGGCGCTGGCTGATGCAGGTCGGCACGGCGGCCGACGGGGCCGTGGAGCACGGCTCGATCGGGCACGGCGACGAACCGTCGGTGCGCAACGAGCACCGGGCGGGCGACGAGCGGGACGCCAAGGAGAAGTTCGCGGTCGTGGTGACCGTCGCGGCCAACCCCGACCGGCACAGCGCCGACGGCACCGGTCTGCTGGAGGCCACCTCGGTGTCCTCGGCCGCCTGGCTCGCCGGCGTGGGTCTGCTGTCCTTCACCTGGCCGGGCCAGATGGACCACTCGCTGCGCGACGACTGGCTGGAGCAGCAGACGGAGACCGCGTGGGTCCTCGCGGACGATCTCGACGGTGACGACTGGTCGACGCTGTCGCTCCCCGTGGACGGCGTGCCGACGTCCTTCCACTACCGGGAGTCCGAGTTCGGCTGGGTGCTCGCCGGTTCCACCGAGCAGGGCGTGCACGTGGGGGCGTACGGCAGGGGCATGAGCGCGTACGGGCTGGCCTTCTCCGTGGTCAAGGACATCACCGCGTACGTCTAGCCGGCGGGCGGGTGCACGGCGTTCGACGGGTGCACGGCGTACGACGGGTGTACGGCGTACGGCGGGTGCGCGACGAGGGGCGCCGTCCCGGCGGACAGCGCCCCTGTTCCCTTGCGGAGTTCCCTCGCGAAGCGTCAGAATTTGTTCTTCGGCGTGATCCCCAGCGACAGCCCCGAAAGGCCACGCTGGCGCCCGCCCAGCTTCCCCGCGATCGACCGCAGGGCCGCGCCCGCCGGGGAGTCCGGGTCGGACAGGACGACGGGCTTGCCCTCGTCGCCGCCCTCGCGCAGGCGGACGTCGATCGGGATGGAGCCGAGGACCGGGACGGACGCGCCCGTGGTGCGGGTCAGGCCGTCGGCGACCGCCTGGCCGCCCCCGGTGCCGAACACGTCGACCATCTCGCCGCAGTGCGGGCAGGGCAGCCCCGACATGTTCTCGACCACGCCGACGATCTTCTGGTGGGTCTGCACGGCGATCGCGCCCGCCCGCTCCGCCACTTCGGCGGCGGCCTGCTGAGGGGTCGTCACGACCAGGATCTCGGCGTTCGGCACGAGCTGCGCCACCGAGATGGCGATGTCACCGGTGCCGGGCGGCAGGTCGAGGAGCAGGACGTCCAGGTCGCCCCAGTACACGTCCGCCAGGAACTGCTGGAGCGCGCGGTGCAGCATCGGGCCGCGCCAGACGACCGGCGCGTTGCCCGGGGTGAACATGCCGATGGAGATGACCTTCACGCCGTTGGCCGAGGGCGGCATGATCATGTTCTCGACCTGGGTGGGACGTCCGTCGGCGCCCAGCATGCGCGGCACGGAGTGGCCGTAGATGTCGGCGTCGACGACACCGACCTTCAGGCCGTCCGCCGCCATCGACGCCGCCAGGTTCACCGTCACCGACGACTTGCCGACGCCGCCCTTGCCGGAGGCGACCGCGTACACCCGGGTCAGGCTGCCGGGCTTGGCGAAGGGCACCTCGCGCTCGGTCTGGCCGCCGCGCAGGGCGGTGGCCAGCTCCTTGCGCTGCTCGTCGCTCATCACGTCGAGCTCGACGTCGACGCGTGTGACACCCTCGACCCGCGACACCGCGTCCGTCACACGCTGCGTGATGGTGTCCCGCATGGGACAGCCGGAGACCGTCAGGTACACGGCGACCGCGACCGCTCCGTCCGCGCCGATCTCCACCGACTTGACCATCCCCAGCTCGGTGATGGGCCGGTTGATCTCGGGGTCGTTCACCGTCGCCAGTGCTTCGCGCACCGCGTCTTCCGTAGCCATAGGGTCGATGGTACGGCGCCGCCCACGGGGCACGGAAAGCCCCGTCACCGGTCGTGTACGTCACGCCCCGCGGACCGGTCTGCCGGGAATACGCCGCGGTCGGGGTGGTGGCCGTCGTGCCGCTCCTCCAGGTCCTTGATCACGTCCTGCAGTTCGGAGCGGATCCAGTCCCGGGTCGCGACCTCGCCGAGCCCGATGCGCAGGGCGGCGATCTCCCGGGTCAGGTACTCGGTGTCGGCGATCGACCGCTCGTTCTGCTTGCGGTCCTGCTCCAGGTTGACCCGGTCCCGGTCGTCCTGCCGGTTCTGCGCGAGCAGGATCAGCGGGGCCGCGTAGGAGGCCTGCAGCGACAGCATCAGCGTCAGGAAGATGAACGGGTACTCGTCGAAGCGCAGGCTGCTCGGCGCGGACACGTTCCACACCACCCACAGGATGATGACGACGGTCATCCAGACGATGAACCGACCGGTGCCCAGGAAGCGCGCGACGCGCTCCGACAGCCGGCCGAAGGACTCCGGGTCCCACTCGGGCAGCAGCCGGCGCCGCGGTGGGCGGGGCTGGTCCAGCCGGGCCCGGGTGCGGGAAGCCGCCGTGGCGCCCGACGCGGCCCGCTCACGGGGCGCGGTCTCACGCTCAGGCACCATCGGCGCCCACCTCCCCCGTCGTCTCCTCGAGGTGGTACTCGGTCTCCCGCCAGTCGTCGGGCAGCATGTGGTCCAGTACGTCGTCCACGGTGACCGCGCCCAGCAGAGCTCCGGAATCGTCGACGACGGGCGCCGCGACCATGTCGTACGCGGCGAAGAACCCGGCGACCACGGGCAGCGCGGCGTCGGGATCCAGGGGTTGCAGTCCGTCGTCGATGATCGAGCCGACCAGGGTGTACGGGGGGTCGCGCAGCAGGCGCTGGAAGTGGACCGTGCCCAGGTACTTGCCGGTCGGGGTCTCCTCGGGCGGCCGGCAGACGTAGACCTGGGCGGCGTGCGCCGGGGACAGGTCGGGGTTGCGGATGCGGGCCAGCGCGTCCGCGACGGTCGCGTCCGGCCGCAGCACGATCGGCTCGGTCGTCATCAGACCGCCCGCCGTGTGCTCCTCGTACGCCATCAGGCGCCGCATGTCGGCCGCGTCGTCGGGCTGCATCAGACTCAGCAGCCGCTCCTTGTCCGCCTCGGGCAGCTCACCGAGCAGGTCGGCCGCGTCGTCCGGGTCCATCGCCTCCAGGACGTCCGCGGCGCGCTCCTCCTTGAGCTTGCCGAGGATCTCGATCTGGTCGTCCTCCGGCAGCTCTTCCAGTACGTCGGCCAGGCGGTCGTCGTCGAGGGCGGCGGCGACCTCGGCGCGGCGCTTGGCGGACAGGTGGTGCAGGACGTTGGCGAGGTCGGCCGGGCGCAGCTGCTCGAACGTGGCGAGGAGGTTCTCGGCGCCCTGCCCCTGCTCCTCCACGGAGAAGCCGGTGACGCCGGACCACTCGACGGTCAGTGTCTCGCCCTTGTTGCGCCGGAAGGCGCCGCCCTTCTTCCCCTTGCGGACGAAGACCTTGTCGATCTCCCAGTCCCGGCGGGCGGGCAGCTGCTGCACCGACAGGTCCAGGACGGTGACCTCCTCGCCGGTCTCGGTGAGGGTGACCCGCCGGTCGAGCAGCTCGCCGAAGACGAGGCGCTCGGTGGGCCGCTGCTCGAAGCGCCGGACGTTGAGCACGCCGGTGGTGATGACCTGGCCGGACTCGATGCCGGTGACCCGGGTCATGGGCAGGAAGATGCGGCGGCGGGTGGTGAGTTCGACGACGAGGCCGAGCACCCGCGGGGGTTTGCGGGCCACGCGGAGCATGACGACCAGATCGCGCACGCGTCCCACCTGGTCGCCGGTCGGGTCGAAGACGGCGATGCCGGAGAGATGGGAGACGAAGATCCGGGGGGCGCCCGCTGCCATGGCCGCGGCTCCTTTTCGTAAGCGTGCGTCAGACTGCGTGAGAACTGTTTCGTACGGTGTCTCTTTCCCGAATTGCCCGCTCGGACGGGCTTCAGGCTAGCCCGTCCCGAACCGCTCCGCTCTGGCGGCCGGTCCGGACGGACTGGCTCCGCCCGCCGTTCACGGCCCCGGTACGCTGCCGTACGCCGCTCGGACCCCTCTCAGCTCCTTGCCGGCCCCTGCCAGACCCCTTGCCCGTCCTCGCCCGCCCTTTGCCAGTCCCTGTCAGTCCTTGTCAGTCCTTGTCAGAAAGGCAGCCCTACCTGTGTCTGTGACTCCCCGGCGCCGAATCCGCAGGGTCGCGATGATGGGCGCGGTGTGCGCCCTGGCGGTGACGGGAGCGGGGCTGACGGGATGCGGCAGTGAGGACCCGGACGCGGGCACCAACGGCGTCGGCAGACTCCCGGCCGACAAGATCCACGCCAAGACCCGCACGGCCGCCGAGTCCGCCCGGGCGGTACGCCTGCACGGGAGCGTCGCCGCCGGTGGGGACACGTACACCCTCGACATGCGTCTGAAGCCCGACGGAGGGACCGGGTCGGTCGCCGCCGACGGGACGACGTTCGGGCTGCTGCGCGTCGGCGAGCAGCTCTTCCTCAAGGCGGACGCCGGGTTCTGGAGCGGCGGCGGTGACACCGGGGCCGCCGAGAAGCTGGCCGACAAGTACGTCAAGGTGCCGCAGAGCGACCCCGTGTACAAGAAGTTCAGCGGCTTCGCGGACAAGGACGTCCTCCTCGGCGATCTGCTGTCCCTGCACGGCACGGTGGAGACGGACGGACGCCACGAGCAGGCCGGCGTGCGCACCATCCGGATCACCGGCGACGAGGGCTCCGGCGGCTCGCTGGACGTCTCCCTGGAGGGCACGCCGTACCCGCTGCGCCTGGTGCGGGCGGGCAGCGCGGGCACGCTCAGCTTCTCGGACTGGAACAAGGACTTCGCGCTCACGGAGCCGGCGAAGGACGACACGCTGGACTACGGCAAGCAGCTGCCGACGTCCTAGGACGCGCTAACGCCTCTTCCGGCGTTTCAGCAGCAGGCGCCCCAGCGCCGCCGGGGCCGGTTCGCGCGTCGTCGCCGGACTCGGCAGCGGCGCCTGGGCCAGCGAACCGTCGGGCAGGGGTGCCGTCGCCCCCGTCGGCTCCAGGCGCACCACCCGGCACTCACGGGCCCAGCGGTCGGTCATCGCCTCGCCGTCCGGGGCGTTCAGCCGCTTGCCCTTGAGGTCGGCGACCGCGGCCTGCCACGCCTCGGAGCCGGGCGGCAGCTCCACGACCCGGGCCGTCCAGGAGACCAGCCGGCCCCCCTTGTCCTTGCTGCGCACCGTCACCTCGGCCGTGACCCCGTCGGCCAGCCCCGGCAGCGGCTGCTCGCCGGGGCCGTCACCGATGACGCAGGCCGCGCCCTCGTGCCAGACGTGCCACAGTGGACGCGCGGCCGCCCCGGGCCCGCCGGCCCAGATGAGACCGGACTTCTTCGTGGCCTCCTCGACGAGGGCCTGGTCGAGCAGCTCGCTTGTCATGCGGCCAGCCTATCCAGCCCTCTTCTGCCCCCGTCAGAGCCAGCCGTTGCGCTTGAGCGTGCGGTGGATGCCCAGACAGAGACCGACCGTGATCGACAGGACCAGCGGGTAGCCGAACTTCCAGTGCGTCTCCGGCATGTAGTCGAAGTTCATTCCGTACACCCCGCACACCATCGTCGGTACGGCGATGATCGCGGCCCACGAGGTGATCTTGCGCATGTCCTCGTTCTGCGCGACGGACGCCTGGGCGAGGTTGGCCTGGAGGATGGAGTTCAGGAGTTCGTCGAAGCCGACGACCTGCTCCTGCACCCGCGCCACGTGGTCGGCGACGTCCCGGAAGTACTTCTGGATCTCCGGGTCGATCAGCCGCATCGGCCGCTCGCTGAGCAGCTGCATGGGCCGCAGAAGGGGCGACACCGCCCGCTTGAACTCCAGCACCTCGCGCTTGAGTTGGTAGATCCGGCCGGCGTCGGTGCCCCGCGGACTGCCCTTGCGGCCCGGCGAGAACACCTCCGTCTCGACCTCGTCGATGTCGTCCTGCACCGCGTCGGCGACCGCGATGTAGCCGTCGACGACGTGGTCGGCGATGGCGTGCAGCACCGCGGAGGGGCCCTTGAGCAGCAGCTCGGGGTCCTCCTGCAGCCGGTGTCGCAGCGCGCGCAGCGAGCCCTGCCCGCCGTGCCGGACGGTGATGAAGAAGTCCCGCCCGGTGAAGCACATGACCTCGCCGGTCTCGACGACCTCGCTGTTGGCGGTGAGCTCGTCGTGGTCGACGTAGTGGATGGTCTTGAAGACCGTGAACAGGGAGTCGTCGTAGCGCTCCAGCTTGGGCCGCTGATGGGCCTGGACGGCGTCCTCCACGGCCAGCGGGTGCAGTCCGAACTCCCGGGCGATACCGGCGAATTCGTCCTCGGTGGGCTCGTGCAGACCGATCCACACGAACCCGCCGTCGCGGCGCACCTGGCGCATCGCCTGGTGCGGGCCGAGGGGCGTGTCCGTTTCGACACGGGCGCCGTCGCGGTAGACGGCGCAGTCGACGACGGCGGAGGCGGTCGCCGGGTCGCGGGTGGTGTCGTAGGCGCCACTGTCCTTGCGCAGAGAGACGCGGGACGGGCGGACCGCGGCGCGCAGGTCACGGATCATCGACATGGCAGGCTCCTTCGCGACGGGCAGCGAACGGCGCCGGTGGCGGGTGGAACCACCCGGAATGAGGACGTCCTGAGTACGTGTGTTCCGCACGTCCACAAAGCGGGGAGCACCGCACCGTCGCGGTGGCCGGCTTCGCTGCTGATTCAGCTGCTGGTTTCAGCTGCTGACACGGATCGATGAGTCGACGAATCGACGAATCGACGGACCGGATCAGACAAAACGAGACGAAGTGCTCTTCCGCGTGAAGGTGCGCGGATGATGGGAGGCGGCAGGGGCGAGGAGCCGGAGCAGCTGCATCAGCGGCCGGAAGAGCGGGTGGTACTGCACGGTCGACTTCGGTCCATGCCAGCCCCACCTCCTCCGGCCGGTCCCTCGTGAGGGACGATCGATTCCCTCTGTTTGGGAGGGTTCCCCGTAGGGGAGTCTTCAGAGCGTCGGGGTCTTGATCGCGACGCACTGCGTGCTGCCCCGAACCGCTGGGCCAGAGTACCAGTCACCCGGCGTGTCAAGGCGCCGCTTTGCCGTATCCCGACGAGTTCTATGCTCGCCGCATGGCTGATGTTCTTCCTCTGGTCGAGGCCCGGTTGCGCAGCGCGCTGGGCGAGCCGGACGCGCGCGCCGCGGTCACCTTCCTCGGCACCGACCGTATCGAGGTGCTCCGCTTCCCCGGAGGCGGCCAGGAGGGCGACATCGTCCGTTACGCCACCCTCGGTATGGCGGCGCAGCCCATGGCGGACCCCACGGCCGTGCTCGCCGATCCGGTCAGGGGTCCCCGTGCCGAGCTGGTCCTCTCCGTCCGGGCCGGTCTCGCCGACACCGACAAGGTGCTCCGTCCGCTCGCCGTGCTGGCCGCGTCCCCGCAGGTCGAGGGTGTGATCGTGGCGCCCGGCGCATCTCTGGACGTGGGCGGGGCGCTGTGGCCCGGCGCGCCGTTCACCTCGGTCCTGGTCGCCGAGCCGGGCGGCCTGGTCGAGGATCTGGAGCTGGACGCCCCGCTGGACCCCGTACGGTTCCTGCCTCTGCTGCCGATGACGCCGAACGAGGCGGCCTGGAAGCGGGTGCACGGCGCACAGGCCCTTCAGGAGCGATGGCTGACGCACGGGACTGACCTGCGCGATCCGTCCCGCAGGTCAGTCCCGCTGGAGTGACGGAACTCACCGGGCTCCGGTCCGCGTCCGTCAGCTGTCGGTGAAGGCCGCGACTCCGTCCTCGGCCGCGTGCCGCGGCTCCGGCTCCCGCGCCACGGGGGTCCCCCCGCTCGAGCGAAGCCGGGAGTGGGGGAGGGTGAGGGCGCGACGCCGTACGACGACCACGACCGCGCCCAGCACGGCGGTGACGGCCGCCACGACGAAGGGCATGTGGACGTCGGCCCACTCCTCGATCTTCGGCGCGAAGTAGGGAGCGGCGGCCGCCGCGAACCAGCGCACGAAGTTGTAGCCCGCGCTCGCCACCGGACGCGGCGCGTCCGACACCCCGAGGGCCAGTTCGGTGTAGACGGTGTTGTTCACGCCGATGAACGCGCCGGACAGGATCGTGCAGACGATCGCCGCGGTGTGGTTGCCGTAGCCGAGGACCAGTACGTCGGCCGCGAGCAGCACCAGCGAGCCGCCGAGCACCGTCAGTGAGCCGAACCGCTTCTGCATGCGCGGCGCCACGAGCACCGAGAAGACGGCGAGCAGCACGCCCCACGCGAAGAACACGGCACCCGACTTGTACGGCGTCATGTTCAGCACGAACGGCGTGAAGGCCAGCACGGTGAAGAACGTGTAGTTGTAGAAGAACGCCGACACGGCGGCGGAGGCGAGACCGCCGTGGCCCAGCGCCTTGAGCGGGTCCAGCAGCGACGTCTTGCGGGCCGGCTTCGGCTGCTCTTTCAGGAACACCGTGATGCACAGGAAACCGATCGCCATCAGGAACGCCGTGCCGAAGAACGGGTAGCGCCAGCTGGCGTCGCCGAGCAGCGCGCCCAGCAGGGGCCCGCAGGCCATGCCGAGGCCGAGGGCGGACTCGTACAGCAGGATCGCCGCGGCGCTGCCGCCGGCCGCCGCGCCGACGATGACCGCGAGGGCCGTCGAGACGAACAGCGCGTTGCCGAGGCCCCAGCCGGCCCGGTAGCCGACGAGCTGGCCGACCGTGTCGGAGGTGCCCGCCAGGCCCGCGAAGACCACCACGAAGGCGAGGCCGAGCAGCAGGGTCTTGCGGCCGCCGATGCGGCTGGAGACGAAGCCGGTGACCAGCATCGCGAGTGCGGTGATGAGGAAGTACGAGGTGAACAGGAGGGAGACCTGGCCGGCACTCGCGTCCAGGCCCTCGGCGATGGACGGCAGGATCGGGTCGACGAGTCCGATGCCCATGAAGGCCACGACGGATGCGCCGGCGGTCGCCCACACGGCCTTGGGCTGTCGCAGGATGCCGCCCGCACCCGCTTCGAAGGGGTCCATGCAATCGCTCCAATGCCGACGAGGGGGGTCGGGTAGTTGGTGTATACACACAGTAAGTTAGCGGAGCTAATTAATGCAAACTACATCTAGTTCCCGCTGGTCGGTCCTTCCGTCCGGATGGGTGATCGTCCTTGACGCGGGCGGGCGAGGGTAGGACCGTGGGACTCTATGAGGGGCGAACCCAGTTGCCCGAAATGTGGTGGCCGGGTCAGGGCTCCCGGCCTCTTCGCCGATTCCTGGCAGTGCGACCTGCACGGCACCGTGCACCCGGTACAGCCCGTGCTTCCGCCCAGCGTCGAGGCGCTCGGCGTCGTGGTGCACCGCACGCAGGTGCCGGTCTGGATGCCGTGGCCGCTGCCGGTCGGCTGGCTGTTCACCGGCGTGGCCTGCGCGGGCGACGACCGCAGCGGTGGCCGGGCGACCGCCGTGGCCTGCTCCGGCCCCGGACCCCTCGGCGGCATCGGTGAGCTCATCCTGATCGCCGAGGAACTCGGCGTCGGCCTCGGGGCGCGGTACGCGGGCATCGACGCGCCGGACCCCGGGCCGTACATGAACGTCGAGAAGCCGCCCCAGGCGAAAGTCCTGGCCGCCGGCCGTCCGGCCCCGCTCTGGCATGTCACCGGCGCGCCCGTCGACCGTGCCGTCTTCGCCGGGGAGGCCCTCGGGATGTGGTTGTGGGCCGTCGTCTGGCCCGAGCGTTCGGGGCTGCTGATGTACGAGGAGCTGGTGCTGACCGACCTCCGGGACGCGGGCGCCGAGGTGGACCTGGTGCCGTGCGGGGCGCTGTCACCGAGGTTGATCCAGCCGTAGGCGCCGTGGCGCGGGGCCGGGGGTGGGCGTGTGCTGGAGGGGGCGAGCTTGGTGCGAGTCCGGGGGCGGGCGCGTGCTGGAGGGGTGCGAGCTTGGTGCGGGGCCGGGTGGGCGTAGGGGGCGTAGGGGTGCTGCGGGTGTGACAGTGGTGCGTGGAGTTCCGGTTATCCTTGAGCGTCCCCATCCGTCCCGTCACCGCTTGGAGCCAGCGTCGTGCGCATCGATCTGCACACCCACTCCACCGCGTCCGACGGCACGGACACCCCCGCCCAGCTCGTACGCAAGGCCGCCACGGCCGGGCTGGACGTCGTCGCGCTCACCGACCACGACACCACGCGCGGACACGCCGAGGCGGTCGCCGCGCTCCCCGAGGGGCTCACCCTCGTCACCGGCGCCGAACTCTCCTGCCGGCTCGACGGCGTCAGCATGCACATGCTGGCCTACCTCTTCGACCCCGAAGAGCCCGCCCTGCTCGCCGAGCGCGAGCTGGTCCGGGACGACCGGGTGCCGCGGGCCAAGGGCATGGTCGCCAAGCTCAACGCGCTGGGCGTGCCCGTCACCTGGGAGCAGGTCGCGCGCATCGCCGGCGACGGTTCGGTCGGACGGCCGCACGTGGCCACCGCCCTCGTCGAACTCGGCGTGGTGCCGACCGTGGGCGACGCCTTCACTCAGGAGTGGCTGGCCGACGGCGGCCGGGCCTTCGTGGAGAAGCACGAGACCGACCCCTTCGAGGCGCTCCGGCTGATCAAGGCGGCGGGCGGCGTAGCCGTGTTCGCGCACCCGGCCGCCACCAAACGGGGCCGCACGGTACCGCAGACCGCGATCGAGGAGCTCGCCGCCGCCGGGCTCGACGGCATCGAGGTCGACCACATGGACCACGACGCGGACACGCGGGCACGGCTGCGGGGCACGGCGAAGGAGCTGGGGCTCCTGGTGACCGGCTCCAGCGACTACCACGGCACCCGGAAGACCTGCGTACTCGGCGAGTACACGACGGACCCCGAGGTGTACGGGGAGATCACGCGGCGGGCGTTCGGGGCGTTTCCCGTGCCGGGGGCCGGCGGGGTCTGAGTCCTGCCCCGGTCACACCCTTCTTCCCCTCTTCCGCAAGGCCAGTAGCTCACCCATGTTCGACGTCGCCGTCTTCGGCTCTCTGTTCCTGACCCTTTTTGTCATCATGGATCCCCCTGGGATCACCCCGATCTTCCTCGCGCTGACCTCGGGCCGGCCCGCCAAGGTGCAGAAGCGGATGGCCTTCCAGGCCGTCTGTGTGGCCGGCGGCGTCATCACGGTGTTCGGCCTGCTGGGCCACCAGATCCTGGGGTACCTGCACGTGTCCGTACCCGCGCTGATGATCGCCGGCGGGCTGCTGCTCCTCCTGATCGCGCTCGACCTGCTCACCGGCAAGACCGACGAGCCCAAGCAGACCAAGGACGTCAACGTCGCCCTCGTACCGCTGGGCATGCCGCTGCTCGCCGGGCCCGGGGCGATCGTGTCGGTCATCCTGGCTGTGCAGAAGGCGGACAGCGTGACCACCCAGGTGTCGGTGTGGGCGGCGATCCTCGCGATCCACGTGGTGCTGTGGCTGGTGATGCGGTACTCGCTGCTGATCATCCGCGTCATCAAGGACGGCGGCGTGGTCCTGGTGACCCGTCTCGCCGGCATGATGCTCTCCGCGATCGCCGTGCAGCAGATCATCAACGGCGTCACGCAGGTGATCCAGGGCACGTGAGCCCCGGGCGCGCGCAGGGCCCCGCACGGAACGCCGTGCGGGGCCCTGCGCGTGTGCAGAGGGACTGCGGAGGTCCGCGCTACAAAGCCGAGGTGTCGGCGGGGCGGATCCACAGGCGCTGCCCGATGGCGGCGGCCTGCTGAACGATGCGGTTCACGGAGGCGGCGTCCACGACGGTCGTGTCCACGGGGGTTCCGTCGACATCGTCGAGTCGCATGACTTCAAAGCGCATGGCCTCTCCCTTGATCTGGTCATCCTCCTGAGGAGAACTACTGGTGTGGCTCCCGGGTCGTCGGTGCCCGGGCTTCCGTCATGTTCAACGGGCTGCGTGATGCAAACATTCCCTACGCTAAGGAAATTTTTCGAACTGCTAACTACTAACTGGTAAGGCGCCTGCTCCCGGGGCAGCGGACGTCCGGTACAAGACTGATCGGGACCGGTTGTATTCGCTGCGTGACCGCCGGGACAATGGAGGCGATGAACGACGACCTCACGTCCCTGGACGCCCGCATCGATCGCACCAACGAGCTGCTGCAGCGCATGCTCGCCGAGGTGGCCAAGACGCCCTCGACACACGCGATCTTCGTCGACGCCGGGTACCTCTACGCGGCAGGGGGACGTCTGGTGGCCGGGACCGAGGACCGCCGGGCCTTCGACCTCGACGCCGAGGGACTGATCGACGCGCTCATCGACAAGGCGCGCACCATCTTCGCGGACAGTCGCCTGCTGCGCGTCTACTGGTACGACGGTGCCCGGCGCCGCATCCACACCGCCGAGCAGCAGTCCATCGCCGAGCTGCCGGACGTGAAGGTCCGCCTGGGCAACCTCAACGCCAACAACCAGCAGAAGGGCGTCGACTCACTCATCCGCTCCGACCTGGAGTCCCTCGCGCGGCACCGCGCCATCAGCGACGCGGCCCTGCTCGGCGGCGACGAGGACCTGGTGTCGGCGGTCGAGGCCGCCCAGGGCTACGGAGCCCGCGTCCATCTGTGGGGCATCGAGGCGCCGGAGGGCCGCAACCAGGCCGACCCGCTGCTCTGGGAGGTCGACAGCCAGCGCACCTTCGACCTGGACTTCTTCAAGCCGTACGTCTCCCGGCGCACGGCCCACGCCTTCGAAGCGACGGGCGTGGCCCGGCCGGCCCGCGAGGACGTCCGCTTCGTGGGCGCGCAGATCGCGGCGAAATGGCTGGCGGCACGAGGCCGCGAATCGCTGGTCGATCTGCTCCCCGGCCACCCGTACCTCCCCGGCTCGGTGGACCAGGACCTGCTGGTGGAGGCCGAGGGGCTGCTGCAGTACTCGCTGCGCGGCCAGCCCGACCTGCGCCGGGCGCTGCGGGACGGCTTCTGGGAGCACTTGCGGGCGCAGTACTAGGCGCAGTATCAGCGCATTACCAGGGCGCGCGGTATCCGGCGCAGTACCGGGCGCGGTGCAGTACCAGGCGCGGTGCAGTGCCAGGCGAGGTGCGGTGCCAGGCGCGGCGCTGTGCCGCGTGCGGTACTAGCGGTCCGTCCGCAACCGGGCGGGGGTGCCGTCCCAGAAGTCGGCGAGGGCGTGCGCGGTCGGCAGGGGCCGGTCGGTGTTGGGGGAGTGCTCGGCACCGGCGATCACGGTCCTGCGCGCGTCCAGCCGTACGGCCATCTCGTCCAGGAGGGGTACGGGCCAGGTGTCGTCGTAGGCGCCCGACAGCACGTGGAACGGCAGCGGCACGGCGGAGAGCTCGGCCACACGGTCCGGCTCGGTGCACAACTGCTGTCCCGTGGCGAGCAGTTGGGCGGGCCTGGTGCCCAGCCAGCGGCTGCGGAGCCGTTCCGGATCGCCGGGGCCCACGGCGGGACCGCCGACCTCCTCGGGCGGCCCCATCGCCTGGATCACCTGCCAGACCTCGGCCATCGTCATGGTGTCGAGCGCGTCCCGGAGGAGCTTCACACGCTGCTGCTGGGAGACGGAGATCCGCGCCGGGCCCGAGGACATCAGTGTGAGAGAGGTGAAAGGGGCGTGGTCGAGCAGGACGGCGGCACGTGCGATCTGACCACCGAGGGAGTGCCCGAGCAGGTGCACGCGGGTGCCGAGGGCGGCGACCTGGGCGAGCACGTCCCGAGCCAGTTCGGTCTGCGCGTAGCCGGTTTCGTCGTGCTCGGGCCCGTCGGACTCGTACTGCCCCCGCCCGTCCACGGCGACCGTACGGTACCCACGCGCCCCGAGCGGCTCGTGCAGCAGCGTGAAGTCCTCCTTGCTCCCCGTGAACCCGGGCAGCATCAGCACCGTCCCCTTCGCCTCGGCCCCGGGGGCCACGGGCGAGTCGACGACGGCGAACTCACCGCGCGCGGTACGCAGCCGGTAGGCGCGGGCGTCGGAGGGCGGGGTGAAGGTGGCGTTACTGCTCACGGGCAGAGGCTATCGGGCGGTACGCGTGGGGAGCGGGGCGGCCGGCTGCCGGGGCGTCGTCCGCCCGCCCGGCAGCGGGCCGCCCCTGTGCGGCCCGTGTCGCTTCCGCCGTCCCCGCGGTTTCGCGCACACGCTCGGCGGCGGGCGGCGGGCGGCGGGCGGCGGGCGGCGGGCGGCGGGTGGCGGGGAGGCGAAGCGGGCGGTGCGGGCGCTGGGCCGGAGGACGGGCGGGGGCCGGGTGTGGGAACGCCGTCGGCCCGGGCCCGCGTGGGTGGCGGGACCGGGCCGACGGTCGGGTGAGCGGCGTTGATCAGCTTCCGCTGGTCTCCGCGGGCTGCGTGGCCGCCGTGGCCGCCTTGCGGGTGCGGCGAACCTTCGGCTTCGCCTCGGCCGTGTCGGCGGCCTCGGCGGACACCTCGACGGCAGCGGCTGCCTTACGGGTCCGGCGCCGCGGGGCGACCTCCGGCTCCTGCGATGCCTGCGCCGGAATCTCGGCGGCGGCTCCGACGGGCTCGGAGGCCTTGCGGGTGCGGCGGCGCGGCTTGGTCTCCGCGCCCTCGGCCGCGCCTTCGGCCGTGTCGACGGCGGCCTCGGCCTTGGCGGTGGCCGTCTTGGTGGCGGCCGCCTTGCGGGTGCGGCGCGGCTTGGCCTCGGCGGCCTCCGGCTCCTGCGCGGGCGTCTCGGTGGCCTCCGCGGCCTTGCGGGTGCGGCGGCGCGGCTTGGTCTCCACGCTCTCGGCCGCGCCTTCGGCCGTGTCGACGGCGGCCTCGGCCTTGGCGGTGGCCGTCTTGGTGGCGGCCGCCTTGCGGGTGCGGCGCGGCTTCGCCTCGGCCGCGTCCGGCTCCTGCGCCGTCTGGGCCGGGATGCCGGCCGTGGCCTCCGTGGCTCCGACAGGCTCGGCGGCCTTGCGGGTGCGGCGGCGCGGCTTGGTCTCCGCGCCCTCGACCGCGCCCTCGACCGCGCCCTCGACCGTGCCTTCGGCCGTGTCGACGGCGGCCTCGGCCTTGGTAGTGGCCGTCTTGGTGGCGGCCGCCTTGCGGGTGCGGCGCGGCTTGGCCTCGACGGCTTCCGGGGCCTGCGCTGCCTCGTCGGCCTTCGCGGGCTCGGCGGCCGCCGCCTTGCGGGTGCGTCGGGGCTTGGCCTCCACGGTCTCCGTGAGGTCCACCGGGTCCGTCGCGGTCGACGCCGTCGCGGCCTTCTTGCGGGTGCGGCGCGGCTTCGTCTCCGACGGTTCGGACGCGGGCTCGGTCACTCCCTCGGCCGTGTCGGCCGCCGTCTCGGCGGCCGTGGCCGCGGCCTTGCGGGTGCGGCGGCGCGGCTTCTCCACCGGAGCCTCGGCCACCTGGGCCTCGGCCACCTGGGCCTCGACGACCGCCGGCTCGACGACCGCCGGCTCGATCACCGGGGTGGTTTCCAGCGGCGCGGTCGGCGCCTCGGCCGACTTGCGGGTGCGACGGCGACGCGACTTCGCAGGCGCCTCCGCGATCTCGGAGGTGACGGGCGCGGTGTCCGCCCCCCGCGCCGAGGGCGCGTCGGTCGCGGGGGCGTCGGTCGTCGTGGCCGTCACCGGCTGGCGCGACTGCTCTCCACTGCGCGTGCGGCGTCGGCGACGCAGCGTGCGGGGACCCGTGGCCGCGTCCGTGTCCGCGTCGGCGGCGCGGTCCGCACCGCCGGTCACGGCCTCGGGTGCGGTGGTCGTGGACGCGTCCGCGTCCACCGGTGCCCCACCGCGCATCCGACGGCGGCGACGCGGCGTCGTACCGGACGAACGCTCGCGCTCGGCGGAACGGGACTCGTCCCGGCCGCCCCGGCCACCTCGGCCGCCCCGGTCGCCGCGCGCGCGGCCGCCCGGCTCGCCCAGGTCCTCCAGCTCCTCCGCGTCGAGCCCGGCGCGCGTGCGCTCCGAGCGCGGCAGGACGCCCTTGGTGCCCTCGGCGATGCCGAGGTCGGTGTACAGGTGCGGGGAGGTGGAGTAGGTCTCCGGCGGGTCGCTGAAGCCCAGGTCCAGCGCCTTGTTGATCAGCTGCCAGCGCGGGATGTCGTCCCAGTCGACCAGCGTGATCGCCGTACCCTTGGCGCCCGCGCGGCCGGTGCGGCCGATGCGGTGCAGGTACGTCTTCTCCTCTTCCGGCGACTGGTAGTTGATGACGTGCGTCACACCTTCGACGTCGATGCCGCGGGCGGCGACGTCGGTGCAGACGAGTACGTCCACCTTGCCGTTGCGGAAGGCGCGCAGGGCCTGCTCGCGGGCGCCCTGGCCGAGGTCGCCGTGGACCGCGCCGGAGGCGAAGCCGCGCTGCTTGAGCTGGTCGGCCAGGTCGGCAGCGGTGCGCTTGGTGCGGCAGAAGACCATGACCAGTCCCCGGCCGTCGGCCTGCAGTATGCGCGCCACCATCTCGGGCTTGTCCATGTTGTGCGCGCGGTAGACGAACTGCTTCGTGTTCGCGACCGTCGCGCCCGCGTCGTCCGGCGAGGTGGCGCTGATGTGCGTGGGCTGCGACATGTAACGACGGGCCAGCCCGATCACCGCGCCCGGCATGGTGGCCGAGAAAAGCATGGTCTGGCGCCTGGCCGGGAGCATGTTGATGATCTTCTCGACGTCGGGCAGGAAGCCCAGGTCGAGCATTTCGTCGGCCTCGTCGAGGACCAGGCTCTTGATGTGCTTCAGGCTCAGCTTCTTCTGGCCCGCCAGGTCCAGCAGGCGGCCCGGGGTGCCGACGATCACGTCGACGCCCTTCTTCAGGGCCTCCACCTGCGGCTCGTAGGCCCGGCCGCCGTAGATCGCCAGGACGCGCACGTTGCGGACCTTGCCGGCGGTCAGGAGGTCGTTGGTGACCTGCTGGCACAGCTCGCGCGTCGGGACGACGACGAGGGCCTGCGGGGCGTCGGTCAGGGCTTCGGGGGCGGCGCGGCCCGCCTCGACGTCGGCGGGGACGGTGACGCGCTCGAGGAGCGGGAGGCCGAAGCCCAGCGTCTTGCCGGTACCGGTCTTGGCCTGGCCGATGACGTCCTTGCCCGAAAGGGCTACGGGGAGCGTCATCTCCTGGATGGGGAAGGGAGTGTTGATGCCGACGGCCTCAAGGGCTTCGGCGGTCTCGGGGAGGATCCCGAGGGATCGGAACGTCGTAGTCAGGGTGCTGCCTCTTCTGTGTACGTGGTGCGAGGCGAGCGCGCGGGTGGTGCCGGACCGTGTCGGGGACGTCGGCTGCCTTACGGGTGAGCCGTAGGACACGGGACCTCTGTCGACGCTCCAGCGCTCGTACCACTGAGGGTCCCCCTCCGGATTCCGTACGCAGTGTGGCGTACGGCAGGGAGGGCTGTCGGGTCGGAGCCGATCGGGCCACCGACCGGGCATCCTCATGCGTGCGGCCCGACGAGATGTCACGTACCCGTACGTCACATACTCGGCAGGCGCATTACCACCATACCCCGGATTCGCGCACACGCGATGGCCGATTTGGTCAAGTAGTTGTCGTCACACTGATCGACCTGGGCCGACCTGGGCCTGAGCCGGGGCCGCCCTGGGGCGACCGGGGCCTTCCGGCGGACGGCAGGCGGGCTATTGTGCGCTGCATGACGAGCTCGGACAAGCCTGGCAACGCCGCAGACGCCCCCGCCGAAACCACCGCAGTCCCAGGAGTCGCCGGAGCCACTGGAGACACCGGTGTCACCGGTGTCACCGGTGTCGCCGCCCGGGACTGGGCGACGGCAGCCGCCGACCCCCAGTACCGTGCCGCGGTCGTGGACCTGCTCGGCGCGCTCGCGTACGGCGAGCTGGCGGCGTTCGAGCGGCTCGCGGAGGACGCCAAGCTGGCGCCCACGCTCGCCGACAAGGCGGAGCTGGCGAAGATGGCGTCGGCGGAGTTCCACCACTTCGAGCGGCTGCGCGACCGGCTCGCCGAGATCGGCGAGGAGCCGACGGAGGCTATGGAGCCGTTCGTGGCCGCCTACGACGGCTTCCACAAGCAGACGGACCCCTCGGACTGGCTGGAGGGGCTCGTCAAGGCCTACGTCGGCGACTCCATCGCGAGCGACTTCTACCGTGAGGTCGCGGCCCGCCTCGACTCCGACACCCGCGAACTGGTGCTGGCCGTGCTCGACGACACCGGTCATGCCGGTTTCGCCGTGGAGAAGGTGCGTGCGGCGATCGACGCGGACCCGCGTGTGGGCGGGCGGCTCGCGCTGTGGGCGCGGCGGCTGATGGGGGAGGCGCTCTCGCAGTCCCAGCGGGTGGTCGCCGACCGGGACGCGCTGTCGACGATGCTGGTGGGCGGTGTCGCGGACGGCTTCGACCTTGCCGAGGTCGGCAGGATGTTCTCCCGGATCACCGAGGCGCACACCAAGCGGATGGCGGCGCTGGGCCTGGCGGCCTGAGCGCTGCCGGGCGCATCTGCGGACGCGGGTCCCGTCGGGCCCTCACTTCCGGCGTCGACCCCGCCGGGCGCGGCGGCCGCTCAGGCGGTCGCCGATCGGCCACGGAGTCTTCCCGCGGGCCGCAGCAGCAGCGACAGCGAGGCCGCGGAGAGAGCCGCCGAGCCCAGGAGGACCAGCAGCAGCCCGCCGGCGCCCAGCGCGGTGTGCGTGACGAACGCCCCGAACAGGGCCCCGGCGATCCCCGTCGGCAGCACCAGGACGCGGGCCGGCAGACGGTGTGGCAGACGGTGGACGGCGGCCCAGGCCAGGGCAAGGCCGAGAATCGCGGCGCTGAGCGCTTCCAAGAGCATGTCGGGGTCCCTCCCACATGGCCGGCCTGCCCGAAACGGTCACTGCCGTCTTACCCCTGACCTGCGGAATGCAACCCTCCCTCTGTGTGTGAACTGTGGTCCGTGGTGTGAACGGAGGGCACGGACAACTCAAGGGCTCGCACAACGGGGGAGCTCGGACCACGGAGGCTCGCAGCAGGGGGGAGCTCGGACCACGGGGCAGCTCGGAATCGGGAGGGTTCGGACCACGGAAGGGTTAGGACCACGGGAGGGCTCGGACCACGGGAGGGTTCGGACCATGGAAGGGTTCGGACCATGGGAGGGGCCCGGCGGCTGGTCGCCGCCGGGCCCCTCCCTTTGTTCGTCCGTCATCCGGCTTCCGCCGGCTACAGCGCGCCGAAGCCCACCTTGCGCGGGGCCGGCTCGCCGATCTCGACGTAGGCGAGACGGTCGGCCGGCACCAGGACCTTGCGACCGTGTTCGTCCACCAGGCTCAGCAGCGCCGACTTGCCGGCCAGTGCCTCGGCCACCACCCGCTCGACCTCTTCGGCACTCTGACCGCTCTCCAGAACGATCTCGCGGGGCGCGTGCTGCACGCCGATCTTGACCTCCACGGCTATGTCCCTCCGACGGTCAGTGAAGTGCGCGATCTTCCGCGCCGTACCCAGCACACATTAGCCCGGTGAGGGGACGTACACGCTGCGGCGGAGAACGCCAGGAGCGAACAGCCGCCGGGAACAGAGTCGCCGTACGTCCGTCGCCGCCCGGCGCACCGTGCCGGTCAGTGCTGCTCGTTGCCGTGCAGCGGGAAGCCGGCGATGCCCCGCCAGGCCAGTGAGGTCAGCAGCTGGACCGCCTGATCGCGCGGCACGCTGCGGTCGCTGTGCAGCCAGGAGCGGGCCACCACCTGGGCGAGACCGCCCAGACCGGAGGCCAGCAGCATCGACTCGGCGCGCGAGAGGCCGGTGTCCTCGGCGATGACGTCGCAGATAGCCTCAGCGCACTCGTTCGTGACCTTGTCGACGCGCTCGCGCACGGCGGGCTCGTTGGTCAGGTCCGACTCGAAGACCAGGCGGAAGGCGCCGCCGTCGTCCTCGACGTACGCGAAATAGGCGTCCATGGTCGCCCGGACTCGCTGCTTGTTGTCGGTCGTCGACGCGAGCGCGATCCGTACGGACTGGATCAGGGCCTCGCAGTGCTGGTCCAGCAGGGCGAGGTAGAGGTCGAGCTTGCCCGGGAAGTGCTGGTAGAGCACCGGCTTGCTGACGCCGGCGCGTTCGGCGATGTCGTCCATCGCGGCCGCGTGGTAGCCCTGGGCCACGAACACTTCCTGTGCGGCGCCCAGCAGTTGGTTGCGTCGGGCTCGGCGGGGAAGGCGTGTGCCCCGCGGGCGTACCGCCTCTGTCTGCTCGATGGCTGTCACGCCGCCTCCCATAGTCGTCCTCGTGCGGTGTGCGCCGCGTCGCCATCGTACTTTTCGGTAACCGTGGTGTGTGCGCCGCGAGCGCAGAATTTCACGGACCGGACGGTGGCGAAAGTCGCACAACAGGTTTCAAAAGGGTTCAGGCCGGGCAGGGATGGGCCTCCCTTCTGCTCGGCGGCCTCTCCGTCGCCTCGCGGCGCCGCGCTTCAGCGGTAGTCGTCCTCGTCGTGGGACACGACCCTGGCCTGTTCCGCCAGGTCGGCCTCGTTGGCGCGGCCCGGTTCGACACCGGTCAGCGGATCGTCGCGTTCCGGCGCGATGTCCGCCTGTTGCTCGGCCGCGTCGGCGTCGGGTGCCTCGACGTCGAATTCCTCCGGTTCCTGTGCCTCGTCGTCGAAGGTCTCGGGGTCGGTCGGATCGACGGTCATGCTGGGCTCCCTTCCTACGAACGTCCCTGAGGATGCAGGGGCCACACGCGGGTGCCCACTCCATGAGCCTAGGAGACACCCGATCCGGACGCCATGCGTCGGCTCCTGCCCGCTGCGGGGGCTGCCTCCGCGGGTTGTCCCTGGGAGCTGTTCTCGTGAGCTGCTCCGGTGAGCTGTCCTCGTGCGCTGTCCCTGTGGGTCCGGGCTGTCCCCGTGGGCGCCCCCGTCCGTGCGCCGGGCCCATGGGCGTCCAGCGCGTTGCCGCATCCGGCATCCGTGCCCGGCTGCCGCGCCGATGCACCCGCGCTTGTGACGGCGAACACATGAGCCACTGTGTGATCGTCTCGTAACATTGCCGCATGCCTTCGACCGAGCCGCCGTCCGTGCCGCCCGCCAACGTGCTGCCGAAGGTCGCGGCAGTCAAGGTCGCCGCCGGTGAGCGGCTCCGGTCGGTGCAGCTGCCCGGCATCACCCTGACGGTGCGCTCGAGGCCGCCCGCCCGCGAGGGGCTGCCGCCCGCGCTCTACGTCCACGGCCTCGGCGGCTCCTCGCAGAACTGGTCGGCACTGATGCCGCTGCTGGACGGCGTCGTCGCCGGCGAGGCCGTCGACCTGCCGGGATTCGGAGACTCCCCGCCGCCGGACGACGGCGACTACTCGATCACGGGCCACGCGCGCGCGGTCATCCGCCACCTCGACGCGGCCGGGCGCGGCCCCGTCCACCTCTTCGGCAACTCGCTCGGCGGTGCCGTCGTCACCCGCGTGGCCGCGGTACGGCCCGACCTGGTGCGGACGCTGACCCTCGTGTCGCCCGCGCTGCCGGAGCTCCGCGTGCAGCGCAGCGCCGTGCCGACGGGACTGCTGGCGCTGCCGGGGGTGGTGTCGCTGTTCACCCGGCTCACCCGGGAGTGGACCGCGGAACAGCGGGTCCGGGGGGTGACGGCGCTCTGCTACGGCGACCCGGGAAGAGTGTCGCCGGAAGGCTTCCGCAACGCCGTGGAGGAGATGGAACGGCGGATGCGACTGCCGTACTTCTGGGACGCGATGGCCCGTTCCGCGCGCGGGATCGTCAACGCGTACACGCTGGGCGGCCAGCACGGGCTGTGGCGACAGGCCGAACGGGTTCTCGCGCCGACGCTGCTGGTCTACGGTGGACGGGACCAACTCGTCGGCTACCGCATGGCCCAGCGGGCTGCCCGCGCCTTCCGCGACTCCCGGCTGCTGACCCTGCCGGACGCGGGACACGTGGCGATGATGGAATATCCGGAGACCGTGGCCACGGCGTTCCGCGAATTCCTCGCGGACACCGGAGAGTCGGCGGTCGGCGAGAGGACCGAAGGGGCCGTCGACGACGAGCCCGCCAACCAGACCACAGGAGGCTGAGGCGCGACGTGGGACGCCACAGCCGCCGTGGACCCGCCCCCAAGGCCGACGCCGCGGACACCGCCGCGGCGCGCGAGCCCCGGCCCGGCCTGCTGGGCCGCCGCCGGGCGCCCGGGCCTCCGGCGGGAGAGCAGGCATCACCGGTGAACGGAACGCCCGGCGCGGCGCCCCACAGGGCGACGAATGAGGCACCGGGTGGGGCGTACGGGACCCAGGACGGGGTCCGGGGCGGTCCCCAGGGATATGCGGGCCCGCCGAGCCCGGGACCACGGTTCCCGGACGGGACGCCGACACATGGTTTCGTGACGGTTCCCGGCGGCACCCCGGTGCGTGGTTTTCCGACGGTTTCGGAAGGGACGCCGGCTCAGGGGTTTCCGCGGACGGGGGACGGTACACCGCCTCGGGGCGCCCAGGGGTTCCCCGACGGGACCCCGGCTCACGGTGTGCCACGGACCCGTGGTGGCCATCCCGAGCAGCGTGAACCCGGCGGTGGCTGGGGTGAGCTGAGCGGGCGGACCGGGCCCGGGCAGGGCGCCCCGGCGGGGCCGTCCGCCGGTGCCCCCTCGCAGCCAGGGCACCCCGCACATCCCTCGCACCCCGCGCACCCCGGGCCTCCCGGTCGGTCCGTGAGGTCCGGCCCGTCCTTCCCGCGGCAGCGGCAGGCGGCTGCGGGAGAACCGCGGCAGGAGTACCTGGACGCCTTCGGCGAGGACGGCGACGTCTTCGCGGCCCGCCCCCCGCGCCGTAACCCTGTCTCCCCGCAGTCCGCCGGCCCGTACGCCTCCGTCACCGACTGGAGCGCCGCCGACGGGGGCGGTGGCATCACGGGCGGTGGCATCACGGGCAGTGGCGTCGGAGGCGGCGTCGCAGCGTCCGGCGCCGATTCCGACGCGCCACCCACGGGTGAACCCGCGCCGGTCAAGGGCGGCAAGGGCAGGACGTTCACCGGCATCGCCGCGGCCGCCGTCACCACCGTGCTGGCGGTCGTCGTGGCCGGACAGGTCGCCGACGGATCGGACGGCGAGGACCTGCGGGCACAGTCCGCCACCGACCAGGCCCGCGGCGTCGACGACTCGGCGTCGCGGGCGGACGGACGGCCGACGCCCTCAGCGCCCGAGACCGCGGCGCCGCTGACGTACGAGCAGAAGATGGAGAAGAGGTACCCGCTCAGCGCCACGCTCGAGGGTTCGGGGAAGTTCGACGCGGTCCCCGGCATCGCCAAGGGCCCGGGGACGGGACGGAAGTACACCTACCGCGTGGACGTGGAACAAGGGCTTGGACTCGACGGGCAATTCTTCGCCGAGGCGGTGCAGAAGACGCTCAACGACGACCGGAGCTGGGCCCACAACGGCGCCCGTACCTTCGAGCGCGTCCACTCCGGGCAGCCCGACTTCGTCATCACGCTGGCCAGCCCCGGCACCACCGCCGACTGGTGCGCCAAGTCCGGCCTGGACACCACCGTGGACAACGTGTCCTGCGACTCGGCCGCCACCGAACGCGTGATGATCAACGCCTACCGGTGGGCGCAGGGTGCGGAACCGTACGGCGACGACCTCCACGGGTACCGGCAGATGCTGATCAACCACGAGATCGGCCACCGCATCGGCTTCAACCACGTCACGTGTGACAAGGACGGCGAACTCGCCCCGGTCATGCAGCAGCAGACCAAGTTCATCGACCATGACGGAATCGACTGCCGCCCCAACCCCTGGGCGTACCCCAACAGCTGACCGTGAGGGCATGGCCGCGGCCTCACGCATGGTGACCGTTCAACCCCTTAGCGCGACAGAACGCGCCCCGTAGTGGAAAGTTACGGCCGTTCACCCCTTTTGGTGGGGGGGGGGGGAAACCCCCACACCCCCCCCCCCCCGGCCCCCAAACAGAGGGGCCCCCCCCGCCCCCCCGGCCCCCCCCCGGCCCCCCACCCCCCGGCGGGGGGGGGCGGG
>NZ_JBIRHU010000025.1:63013-117280 GCF_044328675.1 Streptomyces sp. NPDC017890 | reverse complement strand
TTTGTCCCCCCCCCCCCGGCCCCCCGCCCCGCCCCCCCGCCCCCCCGGCCCCCGGGGGGGGGGCCGGGCGGGGGGGGCCCCCGGGGGGCGGGGCCCCCCCCCCCCCCCCCCGGGGGGGGCCCCACCCCACTTCTCAACGGGCTACGTCATTGCCTTGCGGTACGGACGGGCCGGTCGCTGCCCTCGCCTTTTGCTTGTCCAAGGGAACAACACCGGCCGGGTGCAGCCGTCAGGGCTGCGTTCAGGACGGACATGGCATGGTCTTCAGTTTTCCGCGAGACGCGCCAGCGTGCGGTCCCGAATCGCGGGATCGAGCATGTCGGCGTTGATGTAGAAGCGCCGTGCTCCCCCGACGAGGTCGCTCATGCGCCGTTTCATCGCGGAGAAGGCGGCACTGTACCGGTGGATGTCGTTGTCCAGATGTGCGAGCATGTCGTCTTTCAACCCGTAGGTTCCGGGCGCGCAGGCGAAGAGGTCCAAGAAGGAGGTGAAAGACTCCGCGTCGACCTCGTCGAAGCAAGGCGGCCGGCCCGGGTTGTAGTCGATGATGCACAGGTTGCGGACCGTGGCTTCGGTGATCGACGCGCGACCGAAGATCATATCAGGATCGATCCGGTACTCGTCTGCCTCCAGGTGTTTCTCCAGCTCTCCCGAACCGATGAGCTGGTCGAATCCCGGGCCTTTCCTGATGCGCATCGCGGACGGCACGCCGTATACGGTGGCATCGCATGTCAGTACATGCGTGTTGCTCATGAACCGTGCGCCCGCGGCACAAGCCTGGGTGAGGAAGACGGTTTTGCCTCCTTTCTGGCGGCCGAACAGCAGGGTGGCACCCTGCGGCTGGACAAAAGCCGCGGCTTTGAGGTGGAGCAGACCCTGGTCGATGGCGAAGTTGGTGAGCAGACGCTTGGTGAAGTACGGCCAGAGCGTGCGTTCCAGTTCACGGCCGAAGACGAGGATCCGGTTGCCGCGGGTCACCAGATGGGCGGGCGGGCCGAAATGGTGGGTGATGTAGGACCCTCCGCGAAATCGGTCGGCGCGGTATCCCTGGTCCGCGACGGGCTCGATCAGCGCTGGATCGATCGGATCCTCATTCAGGTCCACGAAGACGAGTTCATAGGCGCAGGTCTGCTCGGGACCGGCGAACCGGCTGAAGAAGGCGTACCCGGCGAAGTCCGGGATGTTGCTGGAGACGCGCACCTTGAACACGTTCAGGTCGATCACCCGGGACGACCTGATGGTGTAGTGCTGCCCGAGAGGGTCATCCACCTTTTCGTGTGTGTCCGGTTCGACCGAGGCAGGGTTGATCGGTGACATCACGCTGCTTTACCTTCCAAGCCTTTCACCGGTGGTACCTGTCGCGGCCGTCGCCCGGCCCTCTGCCGGAGAACGCGAGTCGACCGACCAGGCGGACGGGTTCACGTCAGGAATGACGGGTTCGGCTTCCAGGTGCCGCGCGCTCAGTTGGGCTGCCACCGCCGCCCGGTCCCAATGCGACCACTGCAGCCCGTACCTGTCCGTGAAGGCCAGAAGCGACTGCCAGTCCTTGCTGTGGCCGGATCGCACCTGGTGGATCAGCGCGGCGAGTTCCGCACTGTCCGGATGGCCGGGCAGTTGCGCATCCAGCCTGTCCAACGCCGGCTTCCAGAACAGGTCGGATTCCTCGGTGCATGCCTCGACTTCCGCCAGGGCCGCCAGCACCAGTGGCGTGACGTCCTGACGGCTGTCGAGGGCGGCAAGGATTCGCCTCCGCTCCGGCCGATCGAAGAAGACGCCCAGCTCCCTGAGAACGTCGGCGGGTTCGTCCGCGACGTGAACGTAGGTGAGCACCGAAGCCTGGGCCCCTCCCGCGATGTGCCTCAGGTGGTGCGGCTGCCGGTCCTCAGGGCGCGTCGGACCCTTCATTCCGCCCAGTCTGGCGGTGGCCGGCATCCCCGACTCCGCCGTGTCCCGGAGAAGGACGTACAGCGACTCCCCTGTCGGCATGATCATGTCCATCACGTCAATGCGCTCGCGGGTCGCGACGTTCAGCTGGTATCGCCACAGTTCGCGGGTGATATGGCGGTTGAATCGGAACCTGCTCCAGGCAACGGGGACAAAGCCTGCGGCTCGCGCCGCGGCCAGCAGCCTCGCGCCGCCCCGGACAGCCACGGCGTCTGCCTTCAGAACCATGGGGACGACTCGGTGGAACTGCTCGGCCACGTCCCATTCGGTGCCGAGGAGGGCAGTCAGATCGTCCCAGGCGTCTCGGTAGTAGGGGTCACTCGCGAAAATTTCCCGTTTGCGCCCGTCCTGGCTCAGCCATTCCGGCACAACACACGCCTTTTCGGGCTGGCCCACGCTCAATGCCCCTCGTACAGCGTGCCGTCGGCTGCGGCCATCGGCGGTGTGCAACGTCATGAACCAACTGTGATCGTTGGCTGCCCCTGCCTCAAGGCGTTGCCCATTGTCCACCCTGGCGTTACCGGGGCAACACTGAATGCCGCCCCGATCGTCCGCGTCCCCGTCTTGCGTCCCGAGTCCGGAGATGGCTGGCGTTTTCATGGTGGGGTGATGCCCGTCCCGAAGTCGTTGTTGCTGGAATTGTCTGAACCGGGCCGCTGTCGGACAACAGTGTTTTCCACTGACCTTCAATGGGTGATGTCGTCGTGGCGGTGGACGGGGCGGTAGGCGTCGTTGACCTCCACCGGGGCGCCGCCCGCGAGGACGCCGCCGCCGGGGATGTGGATCGTGCCGCGTACGGCGACGGCGGCCGTGCCGTGGCGCGGCACCGGCATGGGCGCCAGCCGCTGCCACCGGTCGCGCACGGTGTCGTACGCCTCGGTCTCGTCGAAGACCGTGTTCGGGTTGTCGCCGTCGTGCCGGCCCTCACCGCCGAAGGTGTAGATCTTCCTCCCCACGGCCGCGGCGGCGATGCCGCCCCGGGCGGTGGGCATCGGTGCCCGCTCGGACCAGCGGCGGGCACGCGGGTCGAGGGCGTAGACGGTGTCCCGTACGTGCACCTGCCCCCGGTCCCGGCCGCCGAGGACGTAGAACGTCCCGTCGACGACGGCTCCGCCCACATGGTCGCGGGCCTGCGGCAGGCTCGGCAGGCTCTTCCAGCGGCCGGTCACGACGTCGTACGCGGACACCGTGTCCACCGTGTCCTGAAGGCCGCCCGCGCCCGGCACGAGGACACGCATACCGCCGGCGAGGAGGATCCTCGTCCCGTGCACGCCCATCGCGGCGCTCCCCCGCTCGACACCCGCGGGCACGGGGGGAAGCCGGCGCCATCGGCCGGCGCGCGGCGAGTAGACGAAGCTGTCGCGCAGGGCCTGCCACGCGGATCCGCCGGACAGCCCGCCGAGGACGTAGATCCGGCCGTGGACCACCGCCACGTTGGGGTGGTTCATCGCGACGGGCAGCGGTGCCGCGACCGACCAGGTGTCGCGACGCGTGTCGTAGACCTCCACCCGTCCGGTCGTGGTGATGCCGCCGGACGCCTCGGGGACGATGCCACCGATGAGGTAGACCTTGTCGCCGACCGCGGCGACGCTGTGCTCCTGCCGGGGGCCGCTCGCGATCGGCGCGAGCTTCCGCCAGCCCTCGCCGTAGGGCCCCTCCGTCACGGGGGGCGTCTGCCCGGGGGTGGCAGGGTGGTCCGGGTGGGCGTGGGCCTTGACGGCCGGGGACACCGCCAACGCCGCTCCGAGGAGGAGGACTGTCCGCCGCTGCATGAGCAACTCCTTGTCACAGAGCCTGAGATCGGTCGGAAGCCGGTGGCTTCGGTCCGTTCAGTGTTTCTGTGCGTGGCAGGGGCAACCAGGGGATGTCATCCCGGGGGTGGGAGTGACCACCACTCGGCGGAGGGCGTGTCGGTGTCCGGGTGCGGAGCCGACGACGTCCTGGGTGCCGAGAACGGCGACGTCCTGAGTCCCTGCCGACACCACGCGCTGAAGGCCAGGAACGGCGGTCGGGCGGCGCCGGTGCCGGACGCGGGTCTCGCCGCTGCCGTTGTTCCTTCGCTGCCAGCCGGGCCTGCTGCGGAGCGGCCCGGGCGAGGTCGACGCCGGGCAACTCCGGGGCGCCGCCGCTGTCGACCTGCTCGGTGGTGGTGCTCTGCTCGGTCACGTCGGCCTCCTACCAGCTGCCGTAGGTCATCAGCGAGCTGCGGAAGCCGCTCTCGAGCTGGCGGGCGCGGTGCACCAGACGCTCGCCGTAGACGCGCAGCGCCGTCTTCGGGTCCAGGGACGTAATCAGCGCCGTCTCGCCCCGCATCAGCTCGCCCGCGGCGGTGGCGCGCAGCTCGGCAAGCTCCTGCTCGTCCGGCTCCAGCCCGGCCGCCTGGTCGCCGGCGACGTGGTCCTGGTCCTGGCGGCGGCCGCCGCCGGCCGCCTTCCTGATGTCGGCGAACGCGGCCTTCACCTTGCGCTGGACCGCGCGGCTGGTCGGGGCGTCCCAATCGCCCTCGTACCGCTCGGTGCGGGCGCGGGCCTGCTCGATGCGGTGGCGGCGGGCAGCTTCCTGGGCATCGCGCCACCGCTCGACCGCGTCGGCCCGCTTGGCGGGGGTGTCGAGGACCGTCTCCGCACCGGCCAGCAGCACGGCGAGCAAACCGGAGCCACGGCGAACCCGGGCCGCCTCGCCGCGCAGGTGCAGCCAGCCCTTCACGTCGGTCACGGTCCATCCGGCATCGGCCACGTTCCGGGCCACCCAGGCGATCCGGGGCACCGAGCAGCCACGCAGCCAATCCAGCTCCCGGGTGAGTTCGCGGGCCAGCTGAAAGCGGCGGCCCACGGTGTTGAGCTTCCGGCGGCCGTCGGCCTCGGCGCGTGGCTTCTTCGGGGTGGACTTGCCGGCCCCGCTCGCGAGCTTGCTCTCAGGGGGGGAGCAAGTACCACCGGCGGAGGAAGAAATTGAGGTACCGGCCTGCATTGGGGTGCAACGGACCTCATCCGAAATGGCCGTCACCACCCTCTGCCCAGCGCCCCTGCAGGCACCCTTCCTCGGCATCTTCGGGGATGTCTTCGGCCGGGGCCGGCGGACCTTCCGCGACGCCTTCTTCGCCAGCTTCGCGATCAGCTTCCGGCCCGCCTCCGCGACCCCGGTCATCACGCGCGTGTACTCCGGGGCCTCTTCGTCGCGCAGCACTGTGCGGATCCCCAGCGCGATGTCGAACTCCGGCGGGATCATCAGCGCGAACTCGCTGGCCTGCGCGGACTCCCCGCGCACTCGGGTGCCCCGGACGATGTAGGCGAGCAGCCCGGCCTCCCTCATCATCGCCAGGTGATACTCCACCGACCGCTCGGACAGACCTGTGCGGCGTACCAGGTACTTGATTCCTGGGCGGCACGGTGACAACTGCGCAAGCTGCTGGGCGATGCGCACGGTCGTCGCTCCGAAGGAACGCGGGCCGTGCGACCGGTGCCGCCGCGGCTGGTACAGCCCGGACCCGGCGAGCCAGTGCACTGCCTGCATCCACGAGTAGCCCTCGCTCGCGATCCGGCCCGACGACGTCGACAACCACTGCGACGCCTCCGGCACGAACAGCACAGGCGGCACGGCGACTGCGCCGGTATCACCGGCCGCCGAGCGCGGAACGGGCACCATCACGGCGGCCGGTGCCGCCACAGCATTCACCGGCCCAGCCAGACGAAAGTCAGAACGAGATCATCCATGGACAGATGCCGATCGCCCGTGCATGTCCTCAGCGCTCCCGCCGGGTGGCTGGAAACCTTTGTTGGCGTACCGTCAGGCGGAACGACGCGCTCGCAGGCGAGAGTCGCGAGGCAGCCCGGTAATGGCGCGTCCGGAAACTCCACACCTGCCACAGGTTCGAGAACCGAAATCGCGTGCGGCGTGGCACGTCCGCGCAGGTACCTCCCGGAAGACGCGGCGCTCATGTCGGTGGTGCCGGGGTACGGCGTGATGTCAGCCACGTCCGCACGGCCATATGGCTGCTCTGCGTGGTATGTCAGGCGTGTACGGGCGTACCGGAACTGGCGGTTGGCGGAAAGACCATGCACAATGAATCCTGTCGAGGGGCTCGCGCCTCACGGCACAACGAAGCCCCCTGGTGGCGCTTCGGGTTCCTGTCACAGAACCGAGATCCGAACCGTCCGACCGGCTCCTACCGGGCGGACAATCCTTCGGAGGGGTCTTCCAAACTCCTCCGGTGGCAGTGGGTGCTGAACCGGGGTGACTTGCGATCACCGTGGTTCAACGACCCGGGGCGGCACAAAGGCCCGTACGAGTGCCGCCCCGATGACTACGTCATTCCGGCCCCCTCACCAGAGCGGCGGACCGGGGCATGTACCGGCAGCACGAACACCCCGTCGACGGGCGAGCAACCGGTACGGCTGCTGACCCCACGGCGGGGTGTGGTGTGTCGAGTGACGGGTACGAGTACTCTGAGCACGTCGGCACCTTCCTTTCGGCAAAAAGGGTGCACGGCAGGCTACGGGGCCTCTCCTACAAGGTCCCTCGGCCATGTGGCCCCTCCCGCCTTGCCAAAGACGGTCGATGGGGCCACTCCTTTCTTTGGAGACGCTTCGGATCACTCTATCGTTCCCCGACACTCCATTTGCCGCAGTGACCGTGTGTACTGAACAGCCTCTTCGGGCACGCCGGCATCCCGAATTCGTGTGACCGAGCCTCAGCCCCGGTGCGAAGAGGGGCTCCTGCTGCTCAGCACCCGGTGCATGGACGCCGCCCCCAACTGCGGGAGGATTCCCCGTGCGTGACGAGAGCCCGGCGCTGATGCGGTCGCGGTCGATCCGATGCCCAGGAGACCGGCGGACAGTGCTCCTGCGTCGATCGGAGTGGTCACACGCCGAACACGGTTGCGCTGATGCTTCATCAAACCCTCACGGTCGTGACGGTGTCTCCGGACTCCGAAGCTACGGATCCGGCAGCCCGGAATCGTCACCCGGCAGTGGACACTTTTCCGTAGCTCGCACGGGGGACGGGCTCAGGGCTTCGGTGTAGTCGGCCCCGACCTTTTTGGTCTTGTGAGGCCGAGAGGAGTGAGGGAGCGGGTTCAGTCCCGGACTGTCCGTCGGAGGCCGGCGGCGAGGTTGCGGATGCCGGCGCGGCGGAGGCTCCGATCGCGAGGTTTCTGCAGGTCGCCATCGCCCAGGGTGGATCCCCGGTCCGAGCCGCAGTCGTACGGGAGGTGAACCTTGGCAGCACTGTCCGGCACGGATCATGGCCCACAGGGCGTTGGGGCGTCGGCGGGCGAGTGCGAGCAGGGACTGCTTGTGTCCCTTTCCCTCGCTGCGCTTGCGCTGGTAGTAGGTCGATCGAGAGGACCGCGTATCCGGCGCTTCAAGCGGCTGATCACCGCGCATGAGCTGCATCTGTTCTTCGCGCCGAGCCGCGAGGAGGTCGAGTGGGCCGCGGCTCGCACCGACTGCGACGAGCATGTGCTGGCCCAGTTGGCGTTGAAGTCGTACCAGCGCACACCTCCGAGCTGAAGCCGACCACCGTGCACGCCGACACCCAGGGCCAGTCCTTCCCCGTCTTCGCGCTCGCGCACCTGCTCGGCTTCGATCTGATGCCCCGCATCAGGAACTGGCAGGACCTCGTTTTCTACCGGCCCACCAAACAGACCGAGTACGTCCACATCGACGCCCTGTTCGGCGAGAGCGGCCGCAACGTCATCGCCTTCGACTTCGACCTGATCGAGTCCCAGTTCCGGCACCTGATGCGGGTGGCGATCTCGGTGCGGGAGTGGATCGGCTTCGGCAACGGCGGCGTCATCACCGACAACGACCTCGTCGAGCAGGAGAAGACCGCGAAGTTCAACGCGTTGTTGACCAACGCGGTCATCTTCCACAATGCCCTGGACATCGCCGAGATCGTGCGCCGACTCCAGGAAGAGGGCCACGTCATCGCCCCGGAAGACCTCGCCCACATCTCGCCGTGTCTGACCGAGCACATCCGCCGCTTCGGTGAGTACTCCACCCACGAACTTGTCCTGGAGCCCGAGGCGTACGACCCGCACCTGGACGTCGACTTCAGCTGCGTGACGACGGTCCGCCCGCCACGGACGGCTTCGGCCAGGCGGCATGATCAGGAGAAGCCGGGCGGCAACGCGTCGGGGATGCCGGCGATGTCGTCGGTGACGAACTTCGCCGACAGCAGCCGCGCTGCCGGGCGCGCAGCGCTGATGCCGAGGGTGGCCGCGGCCCGGCCTACGCCGCGCAGAACTCGTTGCCTTCCGGGTCCTGCATGATCCACCAGTGCCCGGCAGGCCCCTTGTCGACCTCGCGGACGCGGGTTGCCCCCAGCCCTTCCAGGCGGTCCACCAGCTTGTCGAGGCCGCCGGGCTCGCTGTGGACGTCGAGGTGCAGGCGGTTCTTGCCCGCCTTGCCCTCGGGTGCGTCCTGGAAGAGCAGCCGCCGACCGCGGCCGACACCATTCATCTCGTCGAACGGGTCCTCGGGGTGGCGGATCGCGGCGTAACCGCGGAAGGTCTTGCGGCCGCGATGCTCGATGACCGCCTCTTCGCCGATGTGGCCGGCGGCCGGCAGCTGCTCGATGAGAGGGCTGGGGTCTTCCACCTCGTACTCCAGGGCCTCGGCCCAGAAGTCCGCGAGGGCTGACGCGTTCGTGCTGTCGATGACCAACTTCCAACTCAATGCCATGTAACCGGTTATATTGGTTACATGGACTCCTCCGCAAGCAAGGGGATGACGCTGCGCTCCCAGGCCGGCGTCGCCTACCGGTTCGACCCCGGCGCGCTGTGCCTGGAACTGCTGGTCACCGGCGGCCCCGGCCCCTATCGGCGGTACGAGGTCCTGCACGAGCCCGCCGACCTCGCCGTCTGGGCGGAGCGGTCGCGATTGACACCGGCGCCCGTGCTGGAGATCTCCGAAGCCGAGGTGGCCGACATGCGAAGGCTGCGCGACGCACTGTTCCGTGTGGTCATCGCTCACACACGCGGCGAGCCGCACCCGCCCGGCGACCTGGAGGTCATCAACGAGGCGGCCGCCCGCCCTGCCCTGGCTCCCGCCATCGCTCCGACCGGGAAGCGGCAGTGGGCCGGAACCCCCGACGGCACGCACCTGGCGGCCACCGTCGCCCGGGACGCGGTCGAGTTGCTGACCGGTCCCTTCGCGCACCGCATCCGCACCTGTGCCGCCGAGGACTGCCACCTCGTCTACGTCGACACCTCCCGCCCCGGCCGCCGCCGCTGGTGCTCCATGGAGCACTGCGGCAACCGCCACAAGGTCAGGGCGCTGCGCGCCCGCCACTCCGAGGAAGGATGACCACCATGCCCACAGGACTCACCAAGGACGCCGGCTGGCAGATCGGCGTATCCCGCACGCTGCCCCACCCCGTGCCCATCGTCTGGGACTTCATCAGCGGCCCCGAAGGGCTCGCCCTCTGGCTCGGCCCCGGCGCGGTCCTCACCCCGGAACGCGGCGCCCCCTACCGGACGGCCGCAGGCGCGGCGGGTGAGGTGCGCGGCTACCGCCCGGCGGACCGCATCCGCGTCACCCACGGCACCACCACGGTCCAGGTCGCCCTCACCCCCGCCGCCGACGGGGCCCGGACGATGCTCCGCTTCCATCAAGAGCACCTGGCGAGCGCCGAAGAGCGCGAACAGCAGCGGACACACTGGCAGCTCATCATGGACCAGGTCGCTGCTGCCCTCGACCGGCAGTGACGGCGGCCCGCGATTCCCGACCAGAGATCAGCGCCTACAGCACCTCGACCACCATCTGCGGCTGCATGCCCGACCTGTCCGCGATCCCCAGCGTGCTTGTCGTGCCAGACCTCTCCGTTCCTACGCTTGCGGAGTCAGAGAGCCACACGGCCTCTGGAGCGTTGAGCCCTCAACTCAGCACGGCGCAGGAGGGCGGCACGATCACGAACCCCCGGACGAAACGCGGACGGGTACGGCATCGGGCCGCGGAGTACTCCCCTCGGCACCGAGCGCGGAGAGGGGGACCGAGCTGACCGGACTCCAAGATCATCCCGTGGCGGGTTTCTGGCGTATCTGGGTCACACCCCTGGTACGCCTTCGAGGCGGGGGGCATGTGGTGATGCTGACCATCGCCGCAAGTGCATCGACCGGAGCAGGCCCCGGTGGCAGCGCCTGGGTCTGCGAAGGTTGCCGCAGTCGCGGAGCCTGGGGGCCAGGCCGGCGAAGCCGGCCAGGCGGTCTGCGCTGCCGAAGGCGTCCATGTCACCGCCGGTCGCGGCGATGAACTCAGCGCCGAGCTTGGCGCCCATGCCGGGCAGGCTGCGGATCATCTCGGCGTACGGATGCTCGCGAGACCTGGCCTCGATCAGGGCATCGAGTTCGGCGATCTCCTCATCGAGGGCTGACACCCCCTTCGCGAGGGACCACCATGGCGGCGGCCATGATGGGGGCGTGGACTACAGCCTTGTCATCGCAGCCGCCCAGGCCGCCGGCCCCTGCCCGGTCGGTGAGGAACCGTCCTGGGGTCGCCGCGTGCACGCCCTGACCGTCGACCTGCACCTGATCGCCCAGCAGGCGGCGCAGGACATCGACCGCCTGGAGAGCGCCTCGCGGTTCGTGGCCTTCCTGGAGAACGTCGAGATCGAGGAGTCCAGCCGCCGGGGCCTGCTGACCCTGCGCTCCCCCGCCGGGGAGACCGAGCACATCCGCACCGAGCAGCAGGAGACCGACCGCGGCCGCGATCTCATCGAGCGGGCCCGCGGCCTGCGGGGCCGGTGGGTGCTGGTCTTCCGGTACAACGAGAAGGCGTCCGCGACCAAGAGCGTGCGCATGCTCGCCCACCTCATGGATCTCGGCGACGGCGCCATCGCCGTGAACCTGGCGAAGAAGATCCTCCTCGACGACGCCGACGGTGCCGTGCCCCGTGCACAGGCCGCGTGGGCGGAGGCGGGCCTGCCGGACTCCGGCGCCGTGTCCGTCGAGCAACTGCAGCGGGCCCGCGCCGAACTGCGGGGTGCGTGAGCAACCCCTGCGGTGTGGTCTCTGCCGGTGACGACCAGGTGATCGGGCGCATCGCGGCGGCGGCCTGCTCGTCGTGCCCATGACGCTTCCCTGCGGGGTGCTGTCCTTCCGTCATGCCGAAGGAGAACGGGGCGGGAAGGCGGGGAACCGTCGGGGGTGCCCGTCCGATGATGCTCAGGCGGATCGGCCGGAGCCGCCGGCGGTCACGTCCGGCTCGCCCGGCGGGGTGATGCCGGCGTCGACCTTCGGGTTCGTGACGCGCGCGTGGACGCGGTCGACGTCGCTCATCGCCCGGCGCCGCTGGTGGGGTCTGGTCGATGCCCAGCACGGCGGCGACGGTGGATCGCGGGCACGGCCTCGGGCGAGGGCTCCCTGAGACCACTCACGTATCACCGGCGCTCCTTCGGCACCCACACACCACTGGCCCAGTGACCGTGCGGCACGTCGAGGACGGCATGGAATTGAGGGCCTGATCACCGGCCCGAGGCAGGAGGCGGTGCTGTGTTGCCCTGCTCCGCCCGGCACGCACGTTGCGGGTCAGCTCTGACCGTTAATTCGACGACAGTCGTAATATGGGTGCGTTGTCGGTATCGCCTCTAGGAGTTGACTGTGGCCCGCCCTCGTACCGCCCCGCGGACAGTGGATCATCCCGACCTTGCCCAGGTGGATCTCCAGCAGGTGATGGAGGCGCTGGTGGACCCGGTGCGCCGGATGGTGGTCTCCCAGCTCGTGCGCAAGGGCGAGGACATGAGCTGTGGCACGTTCGAGGCGCCGGTCTCCATCTCCACGCTCACCCACCACTTCAACGTGCTGCGCGAAGCGGGGGTGATCCGGCAGTACTACGTGGGCGTGACCAAGATGAACACGCTGCGCGCCGACGAGATGGAGGAACGATTCCCCGGCCTGCTCCCGGCTGTGATCGCGGCCTGCGCGGCGGAGGCCGGCTCGGACGTCGACTGAGAGGGTGAGCCGGCCTCGACGTACATAGTTCGATGGTGGTCAAAATTTGACACTCATCGAACCTTGGAGCAAGGTGGAGGAGGAGGCCGGGGCGACACCGGCTTTCCCAGCGCACCGAGCCGCACCAAGGAGCCATGCATGAACCGCGTCGTCCGTTTCCATCAGACCGGCGGACCCGAAGTCCTGCATCTGGAGGAGGCCCCCGTGCCCGAGCCCGGGCCGGGTGAAGTCCTGATCCGGACCCGGGCGCTGGGCCTGAACCGGGCGGAGTCGATGTTCCGGCTCGGCCAGTACGGCACCGATCCCGTCTTCCCCTCCGGCATCGGCTACGAGGCCGCCGGAGTGGTCGAGGCCCTGGGTGACGGCGTGCGCGGCCTGAGCGTGGGTGAGGCGGTCAGCGTGGTCCCGTCCTTCACCATGACCGACTATTCCGTGCACGGGGAGGCGGTTCTCGCCCCCGCCCACGCGGTCGTCGCCCACCCCGAGCGGCTCTCCTTCGAGGAGGCGGCCTCGGTGTGGATGCAGTTCATCACCGCCTACGGCGGCCTGGTCGACCTCGCGGGCGTCCGTCCCGGCGACACCGTCCTGATCTCCGCGGCCTCCAGCAGCGTCGGCCTCGCCGCCATCCAGGTCGCCCACAAGGCCGGCGCCCGCGCCGTCGCCCTGACCCGCACCGGCGCCAAGCGCCAGCAGCTCCTGGACGCCGGCGCGGACGAGGTCATCGCCACCGCCGAGGAGGACGTCCCCGCCCGGGTGCGGGAGCTGACCGACGGCCAGGGCGCCCGCGTCATCTTCGACCCCGTCGGCGGCACGGCCCTGGCCGACCTCGTCACCGCCGCCGCCCACGAGGCCCACCTCGTCCTCTACGGCGTCCTCGACCGCACCCCCACCCCGCTCAACGTCGGTGAGGTCCTCTTCAAGCACCTCACCATCCGCGGGTTCGAACTCTTCGAGATCACCACCGACGACCGGCGACGCGCCGAAGCGGTCGCCTTCGTGGCCGACGGTCTCGCCAAGGGCGAGCTGACCCCCACCATCGACAAGACGTTCCCGCTGGAGGACATCGCCGAGGCACACCGGTACCTGGAAGCCGGCGGACAGGTCGGCAAGATCGTCGTCACCGTTTCCGGCAACTGATGTCCTCAGCGGGCAGTGTGAGCGTCGTGGACGCCGGCCAGGGTGACCGGGTGTGAGTAGTTGCGGTACAGAAAGTGTCGTTCAGATTGATCATGGTCTGAGCGGCCTGCCGGGCCCTCCTACTGCGTTCGATCCGGGCGAGGTCTACCTGGCCGCGGACGCCCTCCTGGAACGGCCCGTAGTCCACTCGCGGGTCGATCTCGCCGTATCCCCTGCTGCGGATCTTCGGCTCCTCATCCAGACCAGCACCGACTCCTACCGCTTCCAGGCCGTCGCGCGCACCGCACGCAAGGAAGAGACGCGGGAAGTCGTCCCAGTGGCTGGGCACCTCTCCGGCGGCCGCGGACACCATGTCGTCGTGTCGCGCGGGGTGTCGCGCACGACCATCGCGCCGATCCCCGCGACCTGGTCGTTGACGGCGTTGAGCCAGGTCACGCCGCATTTGTAGCCGTAGTACTTGGGTGAAGGCCCGGTGTTGACGCTTCTGACGGGGACGACGAAGCGCAGGCCGTCGGGGAGAAGCGAGCAGACCGCCGCCCCACCTCTGGGCCAGCTCGATCGCGGATTGCGCGCCGATCAGCGCGGCGTTCGCCGCGGCGATGGTGTCGGCGCGCACGTGATTCTGGTCGATGTGCGAAAGCCGCGAGCGGATCAGCGCCTTGTTGTTCGGGTCGATGACCGGGGCCAGCCCGATGTTGCAGCTCTGGAGACGTCACCTGCGCCGCCTTTCCGGGTTGTTCACGCGCTTATGTGGCGGTAGGCAACGACGTTGCCGGGGTCTGGCAGGCGGGCGGTCGTGACCGTGCTGCCGGTCGTGGGGGCGTGTATGACCTGTCCGTTGCCGATGTACAGCGCGACATGGCCGCCGCCGTGGGACAGGACGAGGTCGCCGGGCACCAGGCGCTCCCGGGTGGTGGCACTGCCGGCGTGGATCTGTTGGTAGGTGGTGCGCGGCAGCTTCATCCCGGCCGCCTCCCAGGCCCGCATCACCAGGCCAGAGCAGTCGAAGCCGCGCGGGCCGGTGCCGCCCCAGACGTAGGGCTTGCCCAGCTGGCCCCGGGCGTAGGCGAGGACGGTGCTCGGCGCCGGCTTCCCCGGCTTCCCAGGCTTCCCCGGTTTGGCGGGCTTGTCCGTGGGCTTCGCGCCGGCGGTGGGTTCGGGCTTCACGGTGGGCTTCGCGGTGGACGGCCCGTCCGGCGCGGGTGCGGTCGCCGACGGCTGCGTCGCCTTCGACTGCCGCACGGAGTCGGCCATGGCCGGCCCGGCGGGAACGTCCAGCGTCTTCCCCGCGTAGATCAGCGTCGACGAGCCCAGGTCGTTGAGCCGCTGCAGCACCTTCACACTCGTGCCGTGCGTGCGGGCCAGCTCCCACAGCGTGTCACCGGATCGCAGAACAACCTTCCTGTGCCTGGGCTTGGCGTCCGCCGGGATCTCCTCGACGGGCTCGGCCGGCACCGTGGGCTCCACCGGCGTCACCGGCGCGGGCTCGGGCGTGGCCGGTTCTTCCGGCTGGAGCGTGACCGACGGCCCGCCGTCCGCCGACGACGGTGCCGACGGGCTGTACACGGCCAGCAGCACGCCCGCCAGCAGCGACAGCACGAACGCCACGAACAGCCCCGCCACGCCCCACACGGTGCCGCGGGTTTTCCTCTCGCCCGCGCCGACAGTGCGCGGCTTGCGGTGCGAGGCCGGTGCCGGCCGGGCCCCCTTCTGCGCTGCCCGCCGCTTCCCAGGGGCCTGCCGCGGGAGCGGGGCCAGGGTCTGCTGTGCCATCACAACCTCCTTCGCGGGACCGCGGTTTCGCGGCCCGGTAAGGAGGCTGATTCGCCGTGTCGGTGTCCCGCTAGCTCTCCGGGCGTCCGGGACAGTCCCGGCCGGCCCGGCCTGTGCAGCACCCCGGTGAGGGGGCGGCGTCCCGGTCCTGGACACCTGCTGTGACCAGCACAGACAACCCGGGACTGTCCGGGCCGCCGCAACCCGTTGCCCCGTCCTCGACCGCCGGGCAACGCTTCTTGCACCGCCCCGCACCGCCCGGTCGGCGCCTCGCTGTGGCGCTTCCTGAGGCGGGTGCCGGGCCCGCCCTGCCGACGCTCACCCGTCTCGCACGGACCAGCGGCAGGAGCGCTCTCTCCCCGGTGTCGTCGCCCGCCATGCGGCACGGCACCGAACCATCCATCAGCGTCACAAGGAGCATCCAGCATGCGCAGTACACGCGTACCCAGGGCCCGCACGCTGGCGGTCGCCGCCGTCGCCACGGGCCTGCTGGCCGGCGGTATCACCGCCACCACCACCGACCTCTTCCGTGAAGAGACCCGCGCCTCGCAGTCGGCCGACACGATCACCAACGCGTCGGCGACCCGGGACAACCCGATCTGCGTGCTCGGCCGGGAAGTACGGAACGTCAAGTTCGTCAAAACGGTCAAGGTCTGGCCCAACGAACCCGGCTACGTGATCGCCGGATGGGGACCGGGGCAGCTGAGGATCGACTACAAGGTGGAGACCGCCAACAAGGTCAGTGGCACTCTTGGCCTGTCCGAGGGTGCCATCAGCGCCGCGGTCGGCTTCGATGTCACCGAAACCATCGGCAAGAACTTCGGATACACGGCCCACCTGAAGAAGCACGCGCACTACAAGCTGCGCGCGGGCGTCGTCTACAAGCAGTACCAGTTCGATGTATACGAGAAGCGCGGCCGGTACCACTGGATCAGGCCGACCGCGGCCCGCTGCTACCCGACCTCGGGAGCCGGCGCCTGGGTGAAAATCGGCACCGAGACCGCCACCGGGTTCTGGACCACCGACCACCGGCTGACCAAGGGCCGGATGGCTCGCTGATCCTGGGGCTCAGCGTTCTGGCTCCCGGTAAGCCTCTCCGGGAGCCAGAACCGTGCCCTCCTCGCCCCCTACAGCACTTCATCGCTTTCGCAGGTCACGGCCGCACGTCCGAAGGGCTGAGCTGAAACGGATACGTCCCGGGGCCCGGCCGGCCGGGCCCCGGGTGAGAGGGTTCGCGGTATCCGGGGCATGGAGAGTTGATCATCTGTCCACGCAAGAACGTCAACGGCGACGCCGGGCGCGCTTCTCGGCGCGTCCCCTGGCCAGGGCTGTCCGGTACGTCTCCCCTTTGCTCGACCGGGTCAGGGGCATGTCGAGACGGCGGCGGTTCTCGATGGCGGTCTCCCATAGATAACAGCAAGAAGCAGGAGCAACTTCCGCGGGGCCAGGAGCCCCGCCTCCGGGTCGCCTGAGGGTCGTACAAGGACCGTACCGGGCCTTTCCGGACCGTCTTGGTCCAACACGGACCGAAACGAGACCCGCAGTCGGCCGGGAGGAGGGGGACCTCGCTTCTTGCTGTTATCTAGTATGGCGGGACTGGATTCCGTACCCTGTCGGCATGCCGAACCCGCGCACCGCCGACGCCCTCGCCGCGATCGGCACCTTCATGCAGGCCCAGCAGAACGCCGGGTACGCCGACCAGACCGTCCGGCTGCGCGGCACCCTCCTCGCCGAGTACCTGGAGCACGTCCTCAACGCGGAGAAGACCGCGGCCCTCACCGCCGAAGAACTCGTCCAGCGCGAGCGCGCCGACTCCTGGCTCGACGCAGCCGACGCCGGTGAGACCCGCCGCCGCAACACCCTCACCGGCCCGGACGCCGCCGCGGCGTACGACTCCCAACGCGCCCGCATCCAGACGTACAACGCCTTCGTCGACTACCTCTCCCTCTCCGGCCTGCACCGGCCCTACCCAGCCTCCGGGCACGGCGACCGCCTGGAGCCGGAACAGGCCTACAAGCTGCTGCGCACCCTCGCCGTACGACGGCCCACCGGCGCCAACGCCGCCACCGCCATCCGCACCGCAGCCGTGGCCGCCCTCGTCGCCGCCACCGGCCGCACCGTGCCCCAGCTCCACCAGCTCGACGTCACCGACATCGACCTGGAGAGCCGCCCCGTCCCCGTCGTGACCGTCGCCGACTTCGGCCACCCCCTCGACAAGCACACCGTGGAGATCCTGCGCCGCTGGCTCGACGTCCGCGCCGGCATCACCGCAGCCCTGGAAGGCAGCGACCCGGGCTACCTGTGGATCCCGACGAAGCCCGGCCGCGAACGCGCCGGCGTACAGCCACCCAAGCCCGGCCTGACCCGGGCCGCCGTGCGCACCCTGCACGCCGCCCACCGCTCCCTCGTCCTGCAGGTGATCGGGGTGCCCCTGCGCCCGTACGCGCTGCTCCCCCGCCGATGACGCTGCTACCGTCGCGCCCATGACGGAGCTGTTCACCGACGCCGACATGGAGCGCATCGCCGCGGCGGCCGCACGCGACGGATGCGACCCCGCCGAGTGGCTGCGCCAGGTCGTACGGGCGCGGCTGGACGCCGAGGACCTCGAGCACGCGCTCGTCGGCGCGCACTTCACCGTCGCCGCCCGCGCGGCCGCCGGCGAGTAGCAGCCCCGCAACGATCACGTCCAGCTTCTGCAGCCGTTCAGCAACAGCCCCTCCCCCACCGGTCGGCGCCGCATGGCCGTTCTCGCGGACGAGCAGCCGGCCCCAGGCGTGGCGGCCGCGGCGCTCGCGTTGGCGCCCGAGGTACACCAAGCCGTCGACGAGGCAGTGCGCGGGCTGAACCCCCGGGTCACTGAGGAGGCGCAGGCCCGTAGCCGCCGCGCCCAAGGCCAGGGCTTGATCAAGTTCCCTGAAGGCGGGGTTGTTGGTGATGACCAGGAGTGGGAGTGCTCGTTCGGGCTGGTCGCGGGTCGCCCGGGTGCTCTTGGTGATGTTGTCGGCTCCGAGGGCCGTGTGCCGAGCCGCTCGGCCCTGTGGGTGTGGGCGGCTCGGCAAAGCGCGCTACCGGTCAGGTGCCGCGCCGATCCTGCTCGAAGAAGGAGCCCTCCTTCCGCCTCTCGTAGGCGGGTTCGGCTCGCGCCATCCACGCGTCCACGTCGGCCGCCATCGAAGGGAACCTCTCCTTCATGGGCTCTGCCAGATCGGAGATCTCCTCCCAGGAGTCGGCCAGGTACGTCTCGTTCTCCAAGCCGATCGCGACAGCCACCCGGAACTGGTCGTCCGACGTCAGCCACCGCTTCGCCACCTCGATCACGGCTGCCACGTCGTCGGGACGGAGGATCCACGACATGGACAGGAGTTGTTCGGAGATGTAGCCCGGGACGACGTCGGGTGCCCTGCGATCGACCAGGAAATCCATAACGTCTTCCACCTGCATGGATCACAACCTCCGATACACGCGGTATTCATAGGCGGTCTGGTCAGGATCGATCGCCCCGCCGTGGGCCAGGGCTTGATCAGCACACCACAACCTCCACCGGCCACGGCCGCCGCGAGTCCCGCTCGATCAAGACCTGCGGCATCGCCGACCACCTCGGCGGAATCGCCTTCCCCTACGCCCGCCTGGCCATCCGCGTCCACCGTCGCCGCCGGCAGACCGGCCGACGCGAGAGCCGCGAGACCGTCTACGCCGTCACCAGCCTCGACGCCCACGAGACCACCCCAGCCGAACTCGCCACCGCGATCCGCGGCCACTGGGCAGTGGAGGCCCTGCACCACGTCACAGACGTAGCCTTCGCCGAGGATGCCTCCACCATTCACACTGGCACCACACCTCGCCATGGCCACCCTCCGCAACCTGTCCATCGGCCTGCTGAGAACCCTCGGAGCTGACAACATCGCCAAGACCACCCGGAGCGGCAGACAGGTCGACCTGTCGTCGCACCGTGCAATTCAAGGTGGGCTGGCTGAACGGCCGTCAGGTCGCTAAGCGGAATGCGCTCGCTACCTTGACGGAAATCGCTCCTTGACGAACCGAAACTTGCTGCGTTCCGACCGGACGACGACGGCCAGGATCCGGCACGTTGCGAGGCGTGCGCACCTACGCGCCGGTATTCCAGTTGGGCATTGGGTGCCCGGTTAGCTGCGGAAACAGGCGAATGGCAGATGCATCCGCGATGCGTCGATGCGCCTTCGACCTGACGCGGAACTCACCTGACCCTGCCTCACAGACTGTGATTTATATGATTATCAGTCTGGTTTTCTTGCTCCATTTCGGGCAACCGACCCTTGTGGTTTTCTAGATCTCACTGCGGCACGACCGCCGTCGGCGGTACCCCATCTCGAGTACCCGGGTCCTGAGATGAGGGACGAGGCCCTGGCCTTCTACCAGGAACGTGGAGAGGAGAAGCCGCAAATGCGTGAGAAGAAGGGGTGGCGCAAGGTCCGAGCGGGTTGCGTCACCGTGGCGGGTGTCATGGCGGCCATCTACTGGACACTGCGGACCGTGCAGGCCGGAATCGACTTGTACGGGGCCGCCGGCCCCTGGGCGTGACGGCCCAGGAAGCCGATGGTTAGCCGAAGCGGCGGGCCCGGAGGTTGAGCGGGGAAGAGTGCGTGCCGCGTGCTGCTTGCGTCGCGCGCTGGCCCACCGCGAGACGTTGAGCAGACCGGCGTTGGGAACATCGGTACAGCCGTTGGCGCCGAGAACGATCATGGTTCGATCGGCGCGAGCGTGCTGACGCGGTTCTCGTACTCGCGGCGGGCCTTGCGCTGGGCTGGAACAGCCGGGACGCCCTGGCCGCCGTCGAGCGGCTGGCAGCGTCAAACGATCGTTTGACGACAGGACCGTCGTGGTGAGCGTGGCCAGGGCCGGCCGGGGAGCATCAGTCCCGCGAGTGTGGTGCGAGGGTCTGGGACGTGGCTGCCCAGGAGGCGAGGAGGCGCAGGCCCTCCTCGGAGGCCGAGCCGGGTTCGGCGGTGTAGATGGTGAGTGTGAGACCCGGGGCGGCGGCCATCTCCAGGCCCTCGTAGGCGAGGGTGAGGTCGCCGACGGTGTGGTGGTGGAAACGCTTGGTGCCGGTGCCGTGGTGGCGGACGTTGTGGGCGCCCCAGCGGGTGCGGAAGTCGTCGCTGCGGGTGGACAGCTCACCGACGAGGTCGTGCAGGCCCTTGTCGTGGGGGCTGCGGCCGGCTTCGGTGCGCAAGATGGCCACGGCAATGTCAGCGGCCTGCTCCCAGTCGGGGTAGAAACGGCGTGAGGCGGGGTCGAGGAACTGGAAGCGGGCCAGGTTCGCCTGGTTGCCGGCCGAGGCGTAGACGTCGGCATAGAAAGCGCGGGCGAGCTCATTGGCGGCGAGCAGGTCCATGCGGCCGTTGCGCACGAAGGCGGGGCCGGCGGTGACGGCGTCCAGGACCCACTGCAGGCTCCGGTGCGCCTTCCACTGCGCGGTGCGGCGCCGGGGGCGGGTGAGGGCGTCGGAGCCGTCGGCGGCGTGAGCGAGGTTCAGCAGGTGAGCGCGCTCGGCGTCGTCGAGCTGGAGCGCACGGGCGACGGCTTCGAGGACGGCCGGGGAGGCGCCGGCGAGGTTGCCGCGCTCCAGCTTGGCGTAGTACTCCACGCTCACATCGGCGAGCGCGGCGACCTCGCTGCGGCGCAGACCCGGCACCCGTCGGCGGCTCCCGGAGGGCAGGCCGGCCCGCTCTGGAGTGATCTTGGCTCGCCGCGAGGTCAGGAACTCGCGGACCTCTGCTCGGTTGTCCACGCCTTCGACGGTACGTCCCGCCTGCGCCCATAGGGATGTACTGGCGGTACACCCCTTGATGGTGTCTCGCTCCCCGCGCGAAGAGCGGGTTACCTGGATGACGTGGTGCTTTTCACCCGGTCACCACGACGGGATCTCGCACCTGGCCCTGCACTCGGCGACGACCCCGGCATCCGGGATCGCCCGCTCCGACACGCGAAGGAAGCTCATCCATGCGCGGCGCAGTCATACACGCCCCCGGCGACGTCCGCTTCGAGTCTCTGGACGACCCGAAGCTGCTTCACCCCACCGACGCGATCATCCGCACGGCCGTCACCTGCGTGTGCGGCTCCGACCTCTGGCCCTACCGCGGCGCCGAGCCGATCGGCGACCCGCACCCGATGGGCCACGAGTACGTCGGCTTCGTCGAGGAGGTCGGCTCCGAGGTCACCGCGGTGAAGCCGGGGCAGTTCATCGTCGGCTCGTTCGCCACGTCCGACAACACCTGTGCGAACTGCAAGAACGGTTTCCAGTCCAGCTGCTTGCACCGCGAGTTCATGTCGACCTGCCAGGCCGAGTACGTGCGCATCCCCAACGCCCAGGGCACCCTGGTGGCCACCGGCGAGGTGCCCGGCGAGGAGCTGTGGCCCGGTCTGCTGGCCGTCTCCGATGTGATGGGCACCGGCTGGTGGGCCGCGGACGCCGCCGAGGTGGGGCCCGGATCGACCGCCGTGGTCGTCGGTGACGGCGCGGTGGGCCTGTGCGGGGTGATTGCGGCGAAGGAGATGGGCGCGGAGCGGATCATCGCCATGTCGCGGCACGAGTCCCGGCAGAAGCTCGCCCGGGAGTTCGGCGCCACCGACATCGTCACCGAACGCGGCGACGAGGGCGTGGAGAAGATCAAGGAACTGACCGGCGGCATCGGCGCCGACAGCGTCCTGGAGTGCGTCGGCACGGCCCAGGCCATGAGCCAGGCCCTGCGCTCCGCCCGCCCCGGCGGCAACGTCGGCTTCGTCGGTGTCCCCCACGAGGTCGCCGTCGACGGGCAGGAGCTGTTCTTCTCCCACGTCGGCCTGCGCGGCGGCCCCGCCCCCGTACGTCGCTACCTGCCCGACCTCATCGACCGCGTCCTCACCCGCCGGATCGACCCGGGCAAGGTCTTCGACCTCACCCTGCCCCTGGAGCAGGTCGCCGAGGGCTACAGGACGATGGACGAGCGCCGCGCCATCAAGACCCTCCTCAAGCCCTGACCCTCCAGACCGCCCGAAGGAACAACCATGCAGATCACCCGCAGCTCGCTCGACACCGTCAAGGGCCCGGCCGACTGGTTCACCGGCGACGTCTACATCGATCCGATCGCCGCCGCCCCTGCCCCTTCCCGGGTCACCGCCTCCCTGGTGCACTTCATGCCCGGCGCCCGCACCCACTGGCACCGCCACCCGCTCGGGCAGACCGTCTTCGTCACCGAAGGCGTCGGCCTGTGCCAGCGCCGCGGCGGCCCGGTAGAGGTCATCCGGCCCGGCGACCGCGTCCTGTTCGAGGCCGACGAGGAGCACTGGCACGGCGCCGCCCCGAACAGGCTGATGGTCCACGTGGCCATCAACGAGGGCGACGACGACCACGCCGTCGTGCACTGGCTGAACCCGGTCACCGACGACGAGTACACCGCCGCCCCGGCCACCGACTGACACTGCGGTCCACCCGGCCCTGCTTCCGCACCGCCCCACCTGAAAGGCTCACCGTGACCACGTTCGCTCTCGTCGGCGCCGGCCCCGGACTGGGGCTGGCCGCCGCCCGCCGGTTCGGCGCCGCCGGCCACCACGTCGCCCTCCTGTCCCGCAACGCCGATCACCTCGACGCCCTCGCGGGCGAACTCGACGGTGAGGGCATCCGGGCGCGCGGCTTCACCGCCGACGTCCTCGACCCCGCCTCCCTGACCGCAGCCCTGGACACGGCGGCCAAGGAGCTGGGGCCGATCGAGGTCCTCCAGTTCAGCCCGGTGCCCCGCGGCGACTTCATGAAGCCGGTCCTGGAGACGACCGCCGCCGACCTGGAGGACCCGTTGGCCTTCTCCGTCAAGGGGCCGGTGACCTGTGTGCACGCCGTCCTTCCGGGGATGCGGGAGCTGGGCCGGGGCACGCTGCTGTTCGTCAACGGCGGCAGTGCCGTACACCCGAACCCCAAGGTGGCCGGCACCTCGGTCGCGTTCGCCGCCGAGAGCGCCTACGCGGCGATGCTCCACGACGCTCTCGCGCCCGAGATGATTCACGCTGCCCAGCTGATCGTCCCCGGCGCGATCCGCCCGGACGCCGAGCACTCCAGCCCCGACGCGCTCGCCGAGCTCCTGTACGCCATCCACACAGAGCGCGGCGCCTTCCGGCACTACGCCGAGCCCATGCCCGCGTGATCACTTTCAGGACACCGCTCGTGAACTCCGCAGTCCGCCGCGGACCGGGCTGTGCCGCTTCGGTGGCCGTCCTGCTGCTGACCGTGACCGCCTGTTCCAGCGGAACGCAGGAGGGCACCCCGGCCGCCACGCCCTCTGCCGCCGCCTCGGCGGGGCAACAGGGGCCGGTGGCCTCCCCCTCTTCGTCCGCCTCCGGGAGGAGTACGTCCATGAACATCCGGGTCACCCTCGACGGCCGCCCCGTCGACGCCGTCCTGAACGACAGCCCCGCCGCCCGCGGCTTCGCCGCGCTGCTGCCGCTCACCCTGGACCTGAAGGACTTCCACGGCACCGAGCGGGTCGCCGACCTGCCGCGCACACTCGACACCGCCGGCGCCTCCGAACCGGTCGCGGCCACGGTCGGCGACATCGCCTACTACGCCCCCTGGGGCAACCTGGCCCTCTTCTACCAGGACGGGCCCGATCCCTCCCCGGATCTCCTCGTCCTCGGCCACCCCGACGTCAGCGCCGACCAGCTCGGCCGGGCGACCAGCATCACCGTCGAAGCCGCCTCCTGACCCCCGACCGCCTCCTCGCCAACGCACCGGTGCCCCGCGGCACCGACCCGCCTCCGGGCCCTACGCCCGCGGCCCGCCTCCCGAAGGGAGAACACACGTGAGCGTCACCTACGACTTCCACGGCAAGACCGCCTTCATCACCGGCGCCGCCGGGGGCATCGGACGGGCCACCGCCCTCGCTTTCGCCCGCGCAGGCGCGCGGGTCGCCCTCGCCGACCTGTCCAGCGACGGGCTGCACGAAACCGCCCGCCTCATCGACGCCACCGAAGGCGAAGCACTCGCCCTCACCTGTGACGTCACCAGCGAGGACGACGTCCAGGCCGCGGTCGACCGGACTGTCGAGCGCTTCGGAAGCCTGGATGCCGCCTTCAACAACGCCGGCGTCGAGCAGCCCGTCCAGTCGGCCGCCGACACCGCCAAGAACGACTGGGACCGCATCCTCGGCGTCAGCCTCACCGGAGCGTTCCTGTGCGCCCGCGCCCAGATCCGGCAGATGCTGAAGCAGGACGGCGGCGGCGCGATCGTCAACGTCTCCTCCGGAGCCGGTCTCAAGGGCTTCAAGGGGCAGGCCGCCTACGCCGCCGCCAAGCACGGGATCATCGGCTTCACTCGTTCCGCCGCCCTCGACCACGCCGCACAGGGCATCCGTATCAACGCCGTCTGCCCCGGGATCATCGACACCGAGATGATCCGCCGCTTCGGCGACACCCGCCCCGGGGGCCGCGAAGGCCTCATCGCCGACGAGCCCGTCGGCCGCCTCGGCACGCCCGAGGAGATCGCCTCCGCCGTGCTCTGGCTGTGCTCCGCCGACGCCGCCTTCACCACCGGCACCGCCCTCGTCGTCGACGGCGGCCAGACCACCTGAACCCTCCGGAATCCCCGTCCGAAGCCCCCGTCGAAACCCTGTCCGAGGAGACATCTCCATGAACCCCACCTATGACTTCACCGGCCAGGTCGCCTTCGTCACCGGCGCCTCCTCCGGCATGGGCCTGGCCACCGCCCGCGCCTTCGTCGAAGCCGGCGCTGCCGTCGGCCTCGCCGACATCGACGAGACAGCCGTCAAGGCCGCCGTGAAGGAACTCACCGACGCCGGACACCGGGCCCTCGCCCTGGTCTGCGACGTCACCGACGAGGACCAGGTCGCCGCCGCCGTCGACCGCACCGTGGAGACCTTCGGCCGCCTCGACATGGCCTACAACAACGCCGGGATCATGCCCCCGCCCACCGACGCCGCCGATGAGAGCGCCGAGCAGTTCGACCGCGTCCAGAACATCAACCTGCGCGGCATCTGGGCGGCCATGAAGCACGAACTGCGCCACATGCGCGACCAGGGCAGCGGCGCCATCGTCAACTGCTCTTCCCTCGGCGGCCTCGTCGGCAACCCCGGCCGCGCCGCCTATCACGCCACCAAGCACGGCGTGATCGGCCTGACCAAGAGCGCCGCCCTCGAATACGGCTCCCGCGGCGTCCGCATCAACGCGGTGTGCCCCGGCACCATCGCCACTCCCATGGTCGACGCCATGGTCAAAGGCGGTGAACTCGACCGCACCCAGGCCGAAGCCGGCCAGGCCATCGACCGTCTCGGCACCGCCGACGAGATCGCCCAGGCCGTCCTGTGGCTCTCCAGCCCCGGCGCCGGCTACGTCACCGGCGTCGCCCTGCCCGTCGACGGCGGCTACACCGCCCAGTAACCCCCTGCGTTGCCATCAAGCCGAGAGGTCGTCCTCGTCGAACTCCGGCGTGTCCGGGTCGCGCAGCGGGCGCAGGGGGCCCGCGGCCGAGGTGAAAGCGGTGAAGCTGTACTGAAGTCGTAGCCGAGGATCTTGAACAGGTTCTCGGCCAGGGCCTTTGGTGCGGTCCGGCGGCTCCGGCCGCCGCTCCGGCGGGCCCGGCCGGTCGGTGCGAGCTCGCCGGCGAGCATCCACCCCCACGTCGTGAGCGAGATCCGGTAGATCCGTGCGGAGGACTTCGCGATACCCGCACCGGCGAGATACCGCTCCACCGCCGCGGTGTACATGGCCGGCGGGGCGGACAGGGGCACCACCCGGGCACGCGGCAACCGCAACGCGCCCCGCTCCCGAGCTCGGTCACCGGTTCGATCGCCACGCCCGCCCCGCCTCCCGGCGTCGCCGCGGTACATGCGTACACCTCACCCCGGCAGCCGGAATGGTCCGCCGCAGGTCGCGGTGAGCACGGTAGAGGCTCCGCCGCAGTGAATCCGGTACCTACTGCGGATGACCCAGCACACTGTCCGCCCGTGATCCCGTGACCGGCACCGGCACCGGCACCGGCACCAGAGGGACGCTGTCGACACTGATGAACCACAACCGCCGAGACAGGGCGGTCTGCGCGATTCCCGTCTGGGCCCGTACAGATCCGCCGTAGGCTGGCGGCCTCGCGACGAGGGGAGAGAAGCGGTGAGCGAGCACGACCGGCCGGCGGCCGCGGACGGCATCGACGGGGGCGACGAGGCCGGCTGGAGGGCGCCCGACGGCGTGGCCCCCGCCCCGCGCAAGGACGGCAACTACATCTCGGGCGGCCATTTTGGCAACGTCGTCATGGCGGACACGGTGCATGGCGGCGTGACCTTCAACCACGGTGGCGGCGACACTCCGAGTGACTTGGAGGATCCGGTCATCGCCTCCGTGCAGCTGAGGCCGGGCGGGACCCTCGCTGATCTGGTCGTGGACGCAGATCCGCCACGCGTGATGGTGCCCAGCGGCACGGTTCACGTCATCACTCTGGAAGCCAGGACGAACCGGGCCGTGGTCCTCGACGCCGCGCGCCCTGTCGTTCTGGCTCGCAGGCCACCGCGCCCCGCCTGTCTGCTGATCCGCATCGGGGCGAAGATTGAACCCCGCCGCTTCATAACGGACTTCGACGTCCGGGTGCCGCAGATGCAGGCCCAGGGCGCGGACTTCCCGTTCTCCATCAGCGCCGCCGACGTGGAGCAGTTCTGGTTCGAGCCCATCGCCCGCACACACGAGATCTCATGGCAGCTGGAGCTCGACTGGACCTGCGCGGGCCGTCGAGGCACCACCGTCATCAACAACAACGGGGAACCGTTCGAGGTGTATCCCGTGGCCGCGTTGTACGACGGCCGGGAGCCCTCGGTTCTGAGTTCCGGCTGCAGCCTCCACCATGCACGGGGGTGCCCGTCCCTTCTTCTCGAAGAATCAGGGGCTCCCACATCTTTGTGGACGTCGGCTACGTCGTCCTCGCTCCCGTCCTACCCTGCGGTGGGCGGACCGCGAGCCGCCGACGCTGCAACCGCGCCGCCGAACCGCTCCGAGGACGACACCCCGGAGGATCTCCAACGTCGCATCCTGGCTCTGCACGCCGGTCTTGCCGTCAGCGACCCAGAGCTTCCTGCTTCCTGGCCCGAGTACCGCAAGCTCGCCTCACTCGTACGGATCCTGTGCAACCGCCCGGACTTTCGCAGCCACGAACCACAGGAGTTTCGGGCCCTGCTTGTGCAGGTGCTGCGCTACCTGTACGTGTCCGGCCAGCACGAACCCGGCGTGGCCCTCGGCCGCATAGCCAGAGCAGCCTGGAGCGAGACGCTCGGGGAGGACCATCCGGACACATTGGCGGCGGCCAACAGGCTCGCTGGGTGCCTGGTCGGCCTCAGGAAATACGCTGAGGCAAGGGATCTGTTCGCGGACCTTCTCCCGCGCTGCGAGCGGGCGCTGGGCTGGGAGGATCCCCTCACCCTGACCGTCGCCAGCAACCTTTGCGGGTGCCTGTCCGCGCTCGGTGCTCACGAAGAGGCCCGGCGACAGTGCGAGGACGTTGTGCGGCGGAGCCGTCTCGCGCTCGGCCCCGACGATCCCCGCACACTGCGCGCGGCATCCAATCTCGCGATCTTCCTGCGGCGCCTCGATGATCATCAGGCTGCCCTTGCCGTCTTGGAGGACACCCTGCTGCGGTACCGGCGGGTGCTGGGTGAGGACCATCCCGACACCCTGCACGCCAAGAGGGATCTCATCGCTCTTCTTCGCGCGATGGGGGAGGACGACCGCGCCCAGGCCGTGGCGGGGGATCTACCGGCCGGCCCCTGAGCGGATTTCGGACACGGGCAGCCGAGAACCCGCCCTGTCAGGCGTGCCCCGCATCCTCACTGGGAATGCGGGGCACGATCTCCGTCGCCGTCCGGTGGTGAGCTCCTGCCGGAGGCGGGCGTCGTGAACGTGAGTCCTCCGGAGATGTTCTCGGCCAGCACCGCGGGCCCATGGAACGTGCCGCCGCTGATGTGGTTGGTCGTCTTGCCCTCGCCGACGCGCAACGTCATGGCCAGCTCGTGCCACTGGCTCAGGTCTGAGCGGAAGCCGCTGTCGGCTGTCGCTCGTGCGGCCAGAGCCTCGCTCAGGGCCTGGGCACGCGGCTGATCAGCGGGGGCCTCCTCCAACCGGCTCATCTCTCCTTCACCGGACGTTGCCGGCGAGCTTTCCGAAGTCTCTCCGGCGCCGCGGAAGGGGCGCCGTACCAGGGTGCTCAGCCCTGCCCATGCCTGTCGCCCGGCCTCGCCTCCGGCGCCACCCGCCAACGCCATCAGCAACCCCACCGATACAGGATCCACCACGTGCTCCCTGCGTCCACATACTCACCTTCTGGCAGGAGCCAGGCTACGTGAAACGGCGGCTCCCCAAAGGCCGACCAGGAGCTTCAATCGCCCGACTCTTTGCCGCACCGGGCCGACCCCGGACACCCTCGCGGCAGCGGCCTGAAGATTCCCCTCGCCGTTCGGCTGGCCCAGCATCTAGGTGTATTGATCACGAGCGTTGTCAACGCTGGTGGGGCTTGATCATGGCGAAGACCTCCGGTGTGGTGGAGCTGTCTAGGACTGCACCGCACGGAGGTCTTCGTGTCCCACCGTAATGCCCGGCTGACCGTTCACGGCAGGCGGCTGCTCATTGAGCGTGTGCGCACCGGCCGCCCGGTCGCGCACGTCGCAGCCGAGATGGGCATCTCCCGCGTCACGGCCCACAAACGGGTCCGCCGCTGGCGGGCCGAAGGCGAGCAAGGACTGCACGACCGCTCCAGCCGGCCCCGCAGCACACCGCACCGCGCCCCGGCGACGACCGAGGCCCAGGTGTGCCGCCTGCGCCAGGACCGCAAGCTCGGCCCCGCCCGCCTCGGTCCGATCCTGGGCCTGCCCGCGTCGACCACCCACCGGATCCTGGTCCGCCACGGCCTGAACCGTCTGGCCTTCCTGGACCGGCCCACCGGAGAGGTCATCCGCCGCTACGAACGCGACCGGCCCGGCGAACTCGTCCACGTCGACGTCAAGTAACTCGGCCGGATCCCCGACGGCGGCGGCCACAAGGTCCTGGGCCGCCAGGCCGGCCGGGCCACCCGCAACAATATGGGTTTCGACTACATCCACTCCGCTGTCGACGACCACACCCGCCTCGCCTACAGCGAGATCCACAGCGACGAGAAGGCCGCCACCTGCGCCGCCTTCCTCCGCCGGGCCGCCGCCTTCTTCACCGCACACGGCATCGACCGCATCGAACGGGTCCTGACCGACAACGGCCTCGAGGAACATCGGTACAGCGGTTATCGGTGAGAACGATCATGATCAGGGTGTGAGTGCGCTGACCCGGTTCTCGTACTCGCGGCGGGCCTTGCGCTGGGCCGGGACTGCGGGGAGGCCCTGGGCGCCGTCGAGCGGCTGGCAGCGGGCGAGGAGCCCTCGGTGCACGGCGGGGACGGTGGTGACGCGCAGGGTGTAGCCCTGGCCGCGCCATACGGTCGTCCCCTGGTCGAGTGCGGCGCGCTCGGCGGGCTCCAGCTCGGTGGTGCGGAGGTAGTCGGCGACCTTGCCCGGCATGTCGAGGGTGACCGGCAGCTCCGGGGCGGGCGCGTCCTCCTCGATGGCGGTGTGGTCGGGCAGGAGGTCGGCGACGGCCGTGCGGATGGCGCCGCGGCTCACGCCGTGGTCGCGGGCGAGGGCGGCGATGGAGCGGCCTTCGAGGTACGCGGTGCGTACGTCGGCGGTCTTCGTGGCCGCGACGGCGGGGCGGCGGCCGCCCTTGTTGCCCTTGGCCTCGGCGGCGCGCAGTCCGTCGTAGGTCAGCTCGCGCTGGAGGTCGCGTTGGAGTTCGCCGGCGGCGGCGAGGGTCTGCACCATGAACTTCACGGTGGACAGCAGCTCGCCGGTGCGCGGGTGGCGGGCGGTGAGGTCCATCGCGGAGAACGCGCCGTCGTGGATGCGCAGGGCGAGGCGGTCGCGCTGGAGGACGTCGAGCACGTCGAGGATGTGCCCGGTGCCCCGGACGAGGCGGAACATCTCGGAGATGTGCACAGTGTCGCCTGGCCGCGCGTACGTCAGCAGCTCGCCGAACTTCGGGCGCTGGAGCGGGTGGAGGCGGCTGGAGGTACCCGGGTCCTCCTCGAAGACGACCGGGTCCTCGATCCCGGCCTCGTCCAGGACGAGGTTCTGCCGGGCGGTGGACTGCTGGTCGGTCGAGACCCGCTTGTAGACCAGGTTTGCCACCTTGGGGCCCCTTCCGTACGGAGGATCGGACCCTATCTGTCGTCAAACCCTGTCAGCAATCACCATCGGATTTGATTGGATTCCGGCCGCCGTGAACCCCCGGATTGCACGGGTTCATTGGACGCACCGCTCGCCTGTCGTCAAACGATTGTTTGCCGACAGGCGGGAACCGTTCGGGTGTCAGCCCGCATCCGGTTCTCCCGTGTGGTCTGCGTAGAGGGCACTGTCGGTGCCCGTTGCGATGCTCTGCGCCGAGACGATGCTCACCCTCGCGGCCGTCACGCTGGTGACCCGTTGCCTCACCCGGTAATTCGTCCACCCCGCCCGCATCGGCATCTCGGCCGGTGGCGGCCGTTCGAGCCGTATGACCTGCGGGGATCACTCCGGCGACCGAAGTTCAGGTGCAGGCAGGATCAGCTCTGCCGGTGCAGGGCTTGGAGGTAGGCGTTGAGCGCTGGTGAGGTTTGGGACTGTTGGCGGGTCACGGCGTAGAGCCGTCGGGTCAGGCTGGTACCGGCGATGTCGCGAATGGCCAGAGACGGGTCGGCGGCTGGCAGGGTCAGGTCGGGCAGCAGGGTCACTGCGCCTGCGCGGCGGACGAGTTCGAGCTGGACGTCGGCATCGTTGGATCGGTGTCGGAGGTCGGGGTCGAATCCTCCGTGTGCCCGGCAGGTCCCGATGATCATTGCGTGGTGTCCGGTACCGCTGCTTGAGGAAGCCCATACCTCGTGGCGCAGCGAGGAGAGAGCAACGGGCCCGGGGCGGGCGGCGAGTGGATGTCCTGCCGGCAGAACCAGGCGTGTCCCTTCGTGAAGGAGCAGGTGATGGTCCACGCCGTCGGGGCGCGGGCGGGGATGGCCTTCGTACTCGTCGCTGATGACAAGGTCGACGGTTCCCAGACGCAGCTCGGGCAGGGCCACTTCGAGTTCGAGTTCGGTGACCTCGACCTCGACGAGTGGGTGCGAACGTGCCACTTCCACCAGCGCGGGGATGAGCAGACGGCGGGCTGCCGATTGCAGGCCCACGGCTCGGATCCTGCCGCGGACTTCCTGGGTCAGGTTCGCCAGTTCGGTTTCGGCGGTTTCGGCGACGTTCAGCAGGACGGCGGCGTGACGGGCGAGCACCTTTCCGGCGTCTGTGAGCCGGACTCCCCGTCCGGCCGGCTCGACCAGGCGGGCACCGGCTTCCCGCTCCAGTACTGCCAGCTGCTGGGAGACCGCCGAAGGGCTGTAGTCGATCGCGGCGGCCACGGCGGCGAGGGTCCCCCGCTCGGCGAGTTCGCGAAGCATCCTCAGGCGGCGGAGATCAGACAAGACCATCCACAAATCCTAATGAATCAGCTCCATCATTCATCGCTGGTCCTTACCGGCGAGGTGGGGGACGCTGGAGGTCGCCGCTGGTCGGCCCCAGGCATCTCGCACTCCCGCCTCCCGGAAAGTCCCTACGCTCACATGAACGCGCGCACCTCCTCCGTCCCTGCGTCCGGAATTTTGTCCTCGGTCGGAGCGTCGGTCATCTTCGGGATCATTTTCATGATCCCCCCGCACCTTCTGCCGCTGGATCCCGAGCAGATCCTGGGATACCGCATCATCGCGATGGTCGCCTTCCTGGCTGCCTTCTTCTGTGCGGCGCGGATGTGGGACCAGGCCGCGGCGCTGGTCGGCCGTCTGCGCGCAACACCGCATCTGGCCGGCGTCCTGGTCGTGGACGCCGCTCTCCTGGGGCTGCAACTGTGGCTTTTCGGGTGGGCGCCCCAGAGCGGGCACGGCCTCGATCTGTCTCTGGGCTATCTCATCCTGCCGCTGGTCATGGTGGTGGTCAGCGTCGTGGTCTACCGCGAGAAGCTCTCCCGCTGGCGGATCGCGGCTGTGCTCTGCGCCGCGGCGGGAGTCACGGCGGCCGTAGTCGTCGCCGGCGGGCTGCGCTGGCCCACCCTGCTCGTTGCGCTGGGGCTTCCGCTCTACTTCATCAGCCGACGCGCCTTCGCCCTGGACTCAGCCGCGGCCCAGCTCTTCGAACTCGGCGCGATGCTCCCCTTCTCGGTCTTCGTCCTGGCGGCCAAGCCGTCGCTCGGCACGGTCATCCACCACCCACAGCTGATCGCCGGACTTGTCCTGCTCGGGCTTCTCAGTGCCGCCGGGTTCGCGCTGTACCTGACCGCCAGCCGTGTCCTGCCGTTCTCCCTGTTCGGGGTGCTCAGCTACGTCGAGCCGGTGCTGCTCGTGCTGGTTTCCCTGACGTTCCTGGGCGAGCCGTGGCAGTCGGCTGACACCTTCGTCTACATCCCGATCTGCGCCGGGCTTGTTTTTCTCGCGCTCGAATCGGCAGCAAAAGAACCCGCCGCGCCGAAGCAGCCCGCCCCTAAGGTCGACAGCGCACGCCCGTGACCCAGCGGCCGGGTCCGCGCGGCGGGCGGCGCCCGCGACCGTGGCGTGCAGCCGCTTCTCCGCGACCTTCCGCGCCTTCGACACCTGACGGGCCAGCACCGACACCCCCGGCAGCAGCACCCGGTGACGGCGCAGCCAGCCCACCGCGTGGTCGAACAACGCCTTCGGACCCTCGGAGTGCGTCCACGCCCGCCCATGCAGGAACGTACGGAACCGCCGACCCCACTCAGCGTCCTCGTAGGGGCGGTAGCCGTAGGCGTCCCGGATCTCCCACCCGTGGTCGTACAGCGTCTGACGCCGCTCGGTGTACCGCTTGACCACCGACGAGTCCTCGATGCCGAGCTGCCCGGCCAGGTGCTCGACCACCGGCCACGGCACCGCAAGCGGGTCCTCCAGGAACAGACCGACGTACCGCACCGTGCACATCTGGAGCGCGAACCCAAGCTGGTGGTGCTTCGTACGCCGCAGGGCGATCAGGTCCCGGTCCACGTCGTCCAGGAAGAAGAACCGCCAGCTCGGGGCGGGTCGGCTCCTCGGCGAACGTCCCGTACGCCTCCGCCTGCTCATCACTCAGAAATTCCACCGGCACGAGCCGGACCGTAGCCAGCCCCGGAGCAGGCCCGGAGACGTTTCACCGAGCCCCAGCAGCGAAGTGGATCACTGTGCTAGACGGCCATGATCGTTCTCACCGATAACCGCTGTACCGATGTTCCAAGCGCCGCCAATTGCATCGGATGCGAACTCGCGACAGGTGGAGAATCTTCCCGGAGAGTGGAGCAATCACACTGTGGACCTGCGTACTCGAGCAGGATTCTGGCCGCGACGATACCGGTCACGAGGGCCTAGCTGCGACCCGTGCAGGGGGCTGGCCTGGGACTCCGCCGACGACTCGCATAGGATGCGGTTTTCTCGCATCTGATGCGAGTCGCGGAGGGTGGTGAACCGGTGGGGTTCAACGGGTCGATACCGGGGGCGGCAGGGCTGCACCTGGTCGACGGGGTCGCGTTGCTGCGGCCGGAAGAACAGGTCTTCGCGGCGATGCTGACGGGGTTCGCCAACCAGCAGCTCGCGCGGAATCTGGCCCGGACGACCGTGGAGGGCCGGGAGAACACGGTCAAGGCGTTCGCGGCCTACGTGAACACCTACCCCTGGCGCTGGACACCGGCGATGGTCGACGAGTGGCTCGGTGACCTGCGCTCGCTGCGGGACCTGAAGCGCTCCACGATCCGCTCGTACTCCGAGGCCGTGCGGGCGTTCTGCCACTTCACCACCGATCCGCTCTACGAGTGGACAGCGACCTGCGAAGAGCGGTTCGGCACCCACCCGGTGCAGGTCGTGCACGAGTGGAACACCGCGGTGCACGTCCAGGACAACGAGGCGGACGCGAAGAAGCGCGCGTTCACCAAGGCCGAGCTGCACGCCTTCTTCGCGCACTGCGACGACGAGGTCGCCCGCATCCGGGCCTTCGGCCGCAAGGGCTGGCTGCCCGCCTTTCGCGACGCGACCCTGTTCAAGACCGCCTACGCCTTCGGACTGCGGCGCAACGAGACGCGGATGCTGGACGCCGCCGACTTCGGCCGCAACCCGCACGGCGGCGAGTTCGGTGAGTACGGCCGGTGCCAGGTGCGGTTCGGCAAGGCCAAGAAGGGCTCGCCGCCCAAGCGCCGCGGGGTGCTGACCGTGTTCGACTGGACTCCGGACGTCCTGGACGAGTGGTTCACCGAGGTCCGCCCGCTGTTCGGCACCAACGACAACCCGGCGGCCTGGCCTTCCGAACGGGGCCTGCGGATCGGCTGCCAGCGGCTCAACTCCCGCTTCATCGCCTACCGCAAGGCCCTGGGCCTCGACGAGGGGCTGGACTTCCACTCCTTCCGCAGGTCCTACGTCACCCACCTCATCGAGGACGGCTGGGACCCGCGCTTCGTCCAGGAGCAAGTCGGCCACGAGCACGCCAGCACCACCTCGCTCTACACCTGCGTCTCCTCGGACTTCCGCACCCGCACCCTGCGGCGGCACCTGGACGCCACCATCGCCGCGGCCCTTGAGACCCAGACCGGGAGGCAGGCATGAAACGCAAGGTCGGATACACGTGGCGGCTGCGTGAGGTCATGGCCCAGCACCAGATTTTCACGGCCACCGAACTGGTGCCGCTGCTGCGCGAACGGGGCATCGACCTGTCCGCCTCCCAGGTCCACCGCCTGGTCTCCGGCACCCCGGAACGCCTGTCGTTGCAGGTCATGGCCGCGCTCTGCGACATCCTGTCCTGCACTCCGGCCGACCTGGTGGCCACCACCGCCGAGAACGCCGGAGTCCGCAAGACCGCCACCGGAGACCTTCCCGCCCCGCCCGCGAACGTCACGAAGCTGCGGCCCCGCGCCGCCCGCATCCTGCCCGACGCATGACCCGCACCTACGCCACCGACGAGCAGTAAGAACGCTGGTACATGGCCGAGTGCTGCCGCTGTGGCCGCCGCAGGCACAAGGCCGGCACCTGGCCGGACGGATACGTCTGCCGGACCTGTTCGGACCGCGCCGTCCGTACGCGGGGCACCTGTCCGGGATGCGGCCAGGGCCGGGCCCTGCCTGGGCTCCGTCCCGGTGACGGAGTCCCGATCTGCACCACCTGCGCCGGCTTCTCCCGAACCTTCGACTGCTCACGCTGCGGCTTCGAGGGCAAGCTCCTGGGCGGGCGGCTGTGTGAGCGCTGCACGCTCAGCGACCGCCTCACCGCGCTCCTGGACGACGGCACCGGTCGCATCCGTTCCGCGCTGGTCCCGCTGTTCAACCTGCTGGTGGCGATGGACAAGCCCGGCAGCGGACTGGCCTGGCTGGCCATGCGCCGCAGCCAGCCGACGAACGCCTCCCGATTGCTGCAACAGCTCGGCCTCGGCCAGATCTCGCTGACCCACGACGCCTTCCACGAGCTCCAGCCCTGGCGGACCGCCGCTCACCTGGAAGAACTCCTGATGACCAGCGGAGTCCTGCCTACGGTCGACAAGTACCTCTGCTCCTTCCAACGCTGGCTTCCCGGGCATCTGGCCGGCATCACCGACCCCGAGCACGTCAAAACGATCAGGCTCTTCGCGACCTGGCGCGTCCTCCCGCGGCTGCGGGCCCGCGCCGAACGAAGCCACATCACACCCAGCGTCCGGAGTTTCGCCGCCGAACAGATCAAGTACGCGACCGCCTTCCTGCAATGGCTCGGCCAACGCAACAACAGCCTCGCGTCCTGCGGGCAGATCGACATCGACGCCTGGTGGGCCGAGAGCAGCGAACACGGCCGCACCTGCCTGAGGGCTTTTCTCAGCTGGGCCATGCAGACCCGTAACTGCCCACGCTCCCTGTCCATCCCCGCGATGAAGGTCTCCCGGCGGGCCGCACTGAGCGAAGACGAACGCCTCGACGCCCTCGGCCGACTGCTGACCGACACGGAGATTCCGATACGTCTGCGTGTCGCGGGGGTCATCGTGCCCCTCTATGCGCAGCCCGTGAGCCGCATCGTCCGGCTCAGCGTCGAAGACGTGATCCACGACGGCGACACCGTGCTGCTACGGCTCGGCGAACCCGCCTCACCCGTTCCCGCACCGGTCGCCACTCTGCTGCTGGAGCACATAGCGAACCGCGACAACATGAACACCGCCACCAACCCCGCCTCCCGATGGCTCTTCCCGGGCCGCCGGGCAGGACAGCCAGCCCGCCCCGACCACCTGTCCGCGCTCCTGAACGAGGCCGGGATCCCGGCCGCCGCAGCACGTGGCGCCGCCATCCGCCAGCAGCTCCTCGAACTGCCCGCTCCCGTCGTTGCCGACGCTCTCGGCTACCACAACAAGACCACCAGCCGCCTCATCAGAGAGACCGGCGGGACATGGAGCCGATACGCCGCTGGCGATCACACAAGGTCACCGACAAGCCGGCCTCCTCGGGAAGCCGGCGACAGTTGACTACGAGAGCCCACAGCAGAAGGCCATGCTCTAGCGGAGACGGGCCAGCAAGTGGGCGTCCAGGAAGCCCCGCTCGGAGGCCGGGTCGTGGAGCAGCCGCGCGAATGTGACGAACCCGGCCCCGGCCAGCAACTCGGCGAAGCGGTCCGCCGACCAGCTATAGGCGGGTGTCACCTTGTGGTCGAAGCGGACCGGCTCGGGCGCGTCGGTCCCGAAGAACGAGACCAGGAGAAGGCCCCCCGGCGCCAGGACACGCGCCTGCTCGGCGAGCAGCGCAGGTAGTTCCCCAGGAGGGGTATGGATCATCGAGTAGTGGGCCAGCACGCCACCGAGCGCGCCGTCCTCAACTGGGAGTGCCTCCATCCGGGCCTCATCGAACTTCAGCGCCGGATGGGCCCGCCGGGCGTGGTCGACCATGGCCGGGGAGAGGTCGAGCCCGAAGGCATCGAGCCCCAGGTCGTGCAGCATGGCCGTCAGATGTCCGGGCCCGCAGCCGACATCGGCCACCCGCGAATTCCCCGTTCCACGCACCAGCTCGGCGAAGGTGCCGATCATGTTCCGCGCGAACGGCTGCGTCTCCAGTCGATTAGCGAACATCGACGCATATAACTCGACGACCCCGTCATAGGCCGCCCTGGTCTCGTCCTGGTGCTTCGCCACGGGAAGGAAGTTAACACCCCCCATTCTCAACTGTTCTCCGGCCCCGTGCCGAATCCCGCGCCGTCGTATCGGACTCGCTCGGCTACCAGGACAAGGCCATCACCCGGTGGCGCGACAAGCCGCTGGCGACCACAGTCAGTCACCAGCTGGCTGGACTCCCCGGGGAACTGGCGACAGTTGATTAGGCGATCACACCAGTACCGAGGCCGTACGTGTCTGGCTCAACCCAGAGCACGGACGGACCCTGCTCCAGCTCGGCTTCGAACTGTGCTGGGCCACCACATGGATGGACGATGCCAACCGGTGGATCGCACCGGTCCTCGGCCTCCCGGAACTCCCCTTCGTGGACTTCGGCGACGCCCTGCTCCACGAACGTCCCGATGGGGTCCACTGGAAGACCGGGCCGCTGATGGACTACGCAGAGGGCCATCCCTTCGACTGGGTGGACGACGAGCAGAGCGAGCTGGATCAGACGTACGTGACCGCCAACCACCAAGGCCCCGGGCTCCTCCACCGCGTCAACCCGCGGATCCGCCTACGGGAGAACGACTTCCGCACACTCGCCGATTACGCCCGGTCCCTGAACCACGTGCCGTGATCGTTCTCACCGGAATTCGTGTACCGCAACTGATCACACCCGGATGGGATGGGCACGCCCACGTGCCGTCGGCTCGCCAGGAAGGATCAGATTCCGCACACGCCGGGATAGCCGATCATCAGGGTCATGTCCCAGTCGCGTTCTCTGCCGCTGATGTCGGCATGCCAAGCCAGTGAGCTGTAAGTGATCACTGGGCCGTGGTCTTCGCGGGCCGACGCGACGTGCTCCTGTCTTGTCAGTGGGCGGCCCCGGGGTCGCAGGCACGTGGTCAGATGAGGCCGGCGGTGGCGTTGTCCTCCCAGCCGTCGACTCGCTGGAAGTAGCCGTTCATGGAGCGGGAGTGCCGGGCCCAGCCGCCCTGGTCGGCGATGGCCACGGCGTCCTTGCCCTTCTTGCGGGCGGTCGTGGCCAGGCCGATGCGGAGGGAGTGGCCGGTCCAGGCGAGCGGGATGCCGGCGCGGGTGCTGATCCGCTTCACGGCACGGGTGACGGAGTCGGGGACCATGCCGCCGGTGACGTTGCCGTGCCGGTCGACGCCGACGAACGCAGGCGCGTCGGGCCGCGACCAGCGCGGCTGGGCGTCGGCGGCGAGGCGGGCACGGTACGCCTTCCACGCCTCCACCGGGCAGACCTCCGGGTCCTGTTGGTAGTTGATCTTCGCGTCACGGACGCTGTGCTTGGTCTTGCCGGTTAGCACCGACACGACCAGGCCGCGCGGGGTGAGGGCGACGTCCCCGGCGAGGAGGCCGGCGGGGTCCTGGGCACGCGAGGCGTAGTGGAAGCCGGTCAGGACGAGAGCCTTGTCCCGGGCCCCGGCGAGGGTGTCGGGGCAGGCCCTCGCCACCCGGTACAGGTCGGGGACCTCGGCCGCGGCGGCCTGACCCCGGCCGCGCCGCTCCCCCGCCTTCAGCAACTCCACGGCGGCCGCCTCCAGTGTCGCCCGCGCCTGCGCCTGGTCGTCACGGTTCACCTCCGCGCCACGGCGGCGCAGTTCCACGACGGTCCCGGCGAGGATCGTGCTCGCCGACGACGCCGCGTAGCCCTTGCCGTTCACCTGGCCCCGGTCCAGCAGCCACACGACGAACGCCACCAACGCGCCACGCGTGCCCTCCAGTTCGGGGAACCCCTGCGCCGCGCAGAACCGCGTCCAGACCTTCCATGCCTTCGCGTACGTGTCCGTCGTGTTGGCCGGACGCAGCCGCCGTCGCACCTCGTCCGCGAAGTCCTCCGCGTCCGCGAGACGTTGGGCGACCTCCACGCCGTGGCGCTGCGCCCACTGGGCGACCAGGGGGGACCGCTCCGCCGGAACGGGAGCCGTGCCGGCCCCTCCCGACGGGTGCTCGGTGGCGGTGCTCAACGGGCGCTCCCCCTACCATTCCTGACATCGGATAAGGAGAGGTTATCCGATGTCACATGCACCGTGCCATCAGACAGCTCACCTACCCCCATGAAGAATTCCGGCATGATTCTCCGGGGTCTGCATGCGAGCCGGAGACGAGCGGGCGCATACTCTCCATGTAGAACCCGTAGAACAGGGTAAGAATCTGAGGGAAGGCCACATGAGGATCACGATCGAGGGCGCGGACAAGGACTTCGCCGAAAAGCTCGTCGCGCTCGCCGCAGCGCACCACGCGGAGCTGGCTGTCGTGGCCGTCGACACCAACTGGACCGTCGAGCGCGCCAAGCGTTACCTGCGCTCGCTGACCGCCGGCGCCCGCCGGTTCGCCGAGATGGTCGTCGTCGACGGCGACGGTTACATCGACGCGGACCAACTGCGCGCCGCTCTCGGCAAACTCAACGGCCCGACAGTCGCCCTGTCCCGGGCCGTCCCGCGCGGCGTGCGCGAAGGCTGGTGGCCCGAGGGCGTCAGCGCGCCCATCACTCCGGTCTACGACCCGGACATCACGAGCTGGCAGAAGGTCATCGCCTACGAGATGGCCAGTGACAGCGTCCCCGTCTTCCGCTCCGCCTTCGCCGCCCTGAACACCGGCCGAACAGTGGCCCCCGCGTCACCGGAGCCGCCCGCCCCTTGGAGTGGTGAGGCGCCGTCCGCCTTCGCCGTACCACCCGGATGGGGAGCCGCCGACGACGTACCGCTGGTCACGCTCGACCAGGGCGGCGTCCACGCAGGGCCCGACACCGGCGGTGAGCGTCAGCGGGACAGATGAGGCAGGTCGAAGGGGGTTGCGCGTCTAACCCCCCGCTCCCGCACAGTCGGCGCGGCCCGTCACCCCGGCGGGCCATGAACGCCGCCACCCAGGAGTGATGCCGCCATGCCCGCCCTCGTCTCCCTCGCCCTCGACCAGGGCCTGAACCTTCTCGGCACGGCCCTGGACCAGTGGCTGCTCGTCGCGCTTCTCGCAGCTGCCGCCGCCGGCACCCGGCTGTACCGGCGGAGCCGGGCCACTCCCCCCGAGCCGCCCCGCGTACGCCGCTTCACCCTCCTGCGCACCGAGGACGCCGATGGCACGCCCGTGCGGTAAGAGACCACCCGGCCCACCGGGACCAAGATCACTCCTTGGATCGGCGGCCGCCAGCGCCTCTACGAACTGACTGACGTACACCTCGAGGACGGCACCTACGCAGCCGAGCCCCTCGACCATTCCTGACCGGCGAGTGCCGTCAGTACAGCTCCAGTCTCGACGGATCTCCCCGCCATTCCGGGCCTGTCCTGGGACGGGACGCCCATGGTGAGGGACCGCCCGATAGCCCGTCAGGGGTTCGGGTGGTGTGCAGTTGCACGTGCCGTAGCGGCATGTGGTGTCGTCGAGGCACCACAGCACGAGAGGCCCTGTCTGCGATGACACGCCGAGCAGCACCGCACAGGACGGTCAGCCAGAGAACAACCGCCGCACCTCTTCGAGACGCGCACGCTGATCATCGATCCAGCCAGTCGCCGGAAAGAGAGGCACGCTGACCGTCACCTGTGACGACGGACCGTCATGGACTGATACCGCGATCACACCGGGACGCACCGGCTTGATCTTGAACTGCACCGTCCGTCCCGAGTTCAGCCACGACACGAACCGATTCCCCGCAAGCGCCCCCAGAGCTTCTTCCCAGTCATCGAGGTCATCGGACGTCACATAGACGGGGAAGCTGCCCTTGACCGTCTCGGTCTCCACGACGAACTCACAGTCCAGGACATCCCCGCCTGGGGCCGGCAGCGCCAGCACCCGCAGCGAGACAACGTGACCGCTCGTCCCCGGCGGATCGGCCAGATAAATCAGCTCGCCCAGATCGTCTTCCACCACAGCCCCTCCCACCGGCCTCGAACGGAAGCATCATTCCTGAGCCCGCTGACAGACACGGCGCCGAGGTGGCTGTTACTGATTCTCATCAACATTCCGCAGCCAGTTGATCACCTTCTGCTGCCGAAACTCCACGATAAACGTTCTCCGTTGCCACCTACGAAGCCAGAGGGGGTCTTCTCCGCTCGACGGCTGCTTGTCGGCAGGTTCGGACACTGATCAACCCCGGCGAGCTGATCAGACCCGGTCCAAGGGTCGGTGCGGACCGCTGGGAAGTTCGATCGCGACATCGTCGCCGGGGCGCACCACACCGCCCTCCTTCACGACGCTCATGATTCCGGCTTTGCGCACGATGTTCCCCGCCTCGTCGCGGCCGACGACCTGCTTCAGCAGCCCGTCCTGGAAGTTGTCGATCTGCAGGCAGGGATTGCGGAGGCCGGTGACTTCCAGGACCGCGGAGTCGCCGACGCGCAGCAGTGTGCCGACCGGCAGACCGAGCAGGTCGATGCCACGCGTGGTGATGTTCTCGCCGAGTTCTCCGGGCGCCACTTTGTACCCTTCGTCGCCGACCTCGTCGAAGAGCTCTTCGTGAATGAGATGGACCTGGCGCAGATTCGGCTGGGTGGGGTCCTGCGCGACGCGCGAGCGATGTTTGACCGTCACACCGGCGTGCACGTCCCCCTCCACGCCGAGCCCGGCGAGCAGCCTGACGCTGTCCCGGTTCGGCTTGGTGAACGAGTACTCCCCGTTGCTGCTGACCGCCGTCACTCTCCCGCTCATACCTCGGAACCCCCTCGTCGGTCGGTAACGTGTCCGGCCCCGAGCCTAACCCTGGCCGTCAGCACGGGTGTCCGGGCATTCGGCAGATCCCTTGCCTCTGCTCGCCAGCCCGACCGCACCTTCACGACCTCGGGCGTCTCCACTGCTGGCATCAAGGAGCCGGGCAGCGTCACCGCTACGCGCGAGCGCCAAGGGGCACCCGACTGATCGAACTGATGGAAGCGGTCGGGAAGCCACAGGTCAGGGCGATATCCCCAGGTGACTGGCCTGGCCATGGTGCTACGCGGCATACTCGACGCATGGCTGGCATCGAGATCGACGACACCACCGCGGACGCACTGCGGGCCCTGGCCGACGCCGCGGGGCTGCCGCTGGACGCCTACCTCGCGCAGGTGGCCGAGGAGAAGCGGCGCGAGCGTGCGCTGGCCGAGGGCGCGGAGATCTTCCGGCGGGTCACCGGCGACCCGGAGACGGTCGCCGCGTTCGATGCCGAATACGGCGGCCCGGCGCCGGCCCAGCACGCCCCGCGGGCGGCCTGACCTGTGCCTGCCGAGTACTACGTCGACTACCGGTGGTTCCTGGAACGCCAGGCTGAGCTGCTGGACGATCTCGCGGTCAACGACTACTCCGTGTTCGCCGGCCTGGCCGCCCGGCACAAGGTCGACCCGCCCCGCCACGACCAGCATCACCCAGACGCCTTCTGGCGCGCGGCCGTGATGCTGGAGGAGTGCGTCGTGCTCCGACCGCTGCCCGCCCGCAACGAACTGTACGGCTTCGGCGTGGCCGTGGCCTACCTCGGCATCCACGGAGAACGGGTGAGCACCAAGTTCGAGGCCTGGCGGGACCTGATCGCCGACATCACCGCCCTGCGCCTCGACTCGTTCGCCATCGCGGAACGGTTGCGCTCGCTGCGCCTGCCGACGGCCTGACCTCGCTGTCGCCTGCTTACCCATCCCGCTGGTTGACGAAGCCGAGCAACGTCAGCCCCCTCGGCCGTGATGCTTCGGGCGAGGACGCGCGGGACATGTCCTTCACAAGCTCTGCCTCCTGGCCTCTGCGGATCATGTTGACCACGACCGGGTGATGACACGTCCTCACCATGGCGCCCTGCCGGGCCCTGGATCGACTTGCACGAGGCAACACCTTCGAGGCCAACACGGTGTCGGGTCGCCACTGCTCCGCCCAGTGCTGAAGCAACCCGTCGCGGGCCGCCTGGGCCAGGCCGCCCGTGGCTCGGACGCACTCCGGCAACTTGACCTTGGGCAGGTAGTCCGAGTTGCTGCGAGGCCATCCCCGCGGGTTCGGGGAGCACGTCTTGGGGACCATTTCCACGGGCGTCCAGCCGGGACCATCCCCGCGAGTGCAGGGAGCAGCCCATCCACTTGAAGGGCTCGGAGCCGCCGGGACCATCCCCGCAGGCGCGGGGAGCAGCCGTACAGGCATGAGATGTCGGTCGCGTCGAAGGGACCATCCCCGCGGGTGCGGGGGGAGCAGTCGAAGTCGGCGGCGGTCCAGGTGCTGGAGTCGGGACCATCCCCGCGGGTGCGGGGAGCAGTATGGGCCCGGCCTTTCCGCCGGGGCCCACAGGGGACCATCCCCGCGGGTGCGGGGAGCAGGACGGCAGCCGGGAGCTGCACCAGGTCGCCGCGGGACCATCCCCGCGGGTGCGGGGAGCAGACTCTTTGACCTGCGAGTTTATAGCCGAAGAGGCGTGTTTTCAGTTACTTTTGCAGATTCCGGCAAACTACACATAGGGTCGTGTCAATCCGATGTACTCCCGCGGCTGGGCAACTCGTTCCGCCAGTGCATTGATCGCGGCGTCGCGGTCCCAGTCATGGACGGTGTCGCAGGCGGTACGGACTGTCCAGCCGGCTCCCGCCTCGTCAGGACCCGGCGGCCGGCGCGCGCCAGAACCTGACGAGGCGAAAGCCGGCTACGCCGCGAGCCCGGTGATCTTGGCCAGGAAGTCGGCGTTCGCGGCCACGTCGTGACCGAGGACGACCGAGTGGTGCGGCAGCTCCGCCAGGCGCTGGGCGACGTTCTCGCGGGCGGCCACGGTGCCGCCGCCGTCGACCCCGAGGAGCGCGAACACGTCCGGGTAGCGGTCCTCTGTCTTGCCGCTCATGAAGTCCGCCTCGCCCAGCGTGCGGCCGGTCTCCTCGACGGCCGGGGCCGCGCCGGCCTCGATCCTGGGGAACACCAGCGCCGCCGCCTCACCCTCGGTCGCCAGGGGGACGCCGAACCAACTGGTGAACTGGTCCGGGAGCACCTGCGCTTTCAGCTCCTTGCCGCACTCCCACAACGGTGTGCGGTCTCCGGCCAGCAGAGCCTCCGTGACTCGCTCGTCCTGTGTCGGGTGCAGCGCCTCGCCTGCCTCCATGCGCTCCCTGGCGGTCTCGAACCAGCCCAGCGCCTCCAGCAGGCCGAGGCCGACGGCCGCAGCCGACGGCCAGGGCAGGACGTCCACGCCGCCCCGCTCGCCCGGCCGGACGAACACGCGGTCGTTGGCGAGCAGGCCGAGACCGTGGCGGGAGGCCAGGGCGAGAGCGGTCGTCGTCTTGCCCGCGCCCTTGCCGCCGAAGGTCAGGACCGCGCGCCCGTCCTGGACGACGGCCGAGGCGTGCAGAACGGACCAGCCGTCCCGTAGCAGCAGGCCCCGCACCATCTCCCGGGCCAGGCGGGCGGTCGCCGTGGCGACGTCCTCGGTGCGGCGGCCGACGACGTCCAGCCGCGGCATCCCCGGCTCCGAGCGGTAGGCGAGCGCGCCCTCCGGCGACACGGCCCGGACCACTCCCCCGGACGCGTCCGTCGCGAGGAGCAGTCGGGCCCGCGCGTACGTGGTGCTGGTGTGCGGGGACTGCGTCACGGCCGAGGCGATGTCGTCGTACTCGCGAGTGTCCACGCAGGCCGTGACCAGCGGTCCGGCGCAGAGGCTCGCGGGGTCGGCCTCGGCGGCCTTCCACCAGGTGCCGAAGTAGCGGGCGCACCAGTCGGTGACGGCCTGCTCGGCGGAGACGACGGTCACGGCCGCGCCGGCGCTCTCCAGGCGTACGGCGTGAGTGCTCATGGCCAGTTCCTCCCGGACGGAGACGGTTACAACGGAGCACCGGGCACTGCCTGGTAGGCGGCGCGCAGCTTGGAACGGGACGCCTCCGACTGCCGTTCCTCGAAGCAATCCAGCTGAGGCAGGACAGGAACGGTACGGGCTCGCCCCCGGTGAAGCGCGCGGAATTCCGCACCAGTCACCCGCATGCCGGGCGCCGAGCTCCCCCAAGAGCCGGCCGACCGAGCCGCACCCCACCCCAGCCGGGTCGGCTCCGCCACGGGAACGGCGGGATCCGGGTACCAGCCTCCGGTCCGGACGCACGCCGGCCGGGGCGGGAGTCAGTGGCGGGTGGCGAGCAGCAGCACGGTCACGAGCGCAGCGCAGGTCACCGTGCAGGCCACCGCCTGGGTGCGGGGTGTGATCAAGACGGGCCTTTCAGCTCTGCCCACACGCGTTTCCCCCACGGCAGCGGATCGTGTCCCCACCGCTCGGCCAGGCGGTCCACGATGGCGAGTCCCCGGCCCGCCTGTGCGGCCGGGCCCGGCAGACGCAGTACCGGCACCTGGTGGCTCCGGTCCGTCACGGCGACGTGCACGCCGTCGTCCTCGGTGCGCCGGACGGTCAGGCGCACGCTGTCGCACCGCGCGTGCTGGGCGGCGTTGGCGAGCAGCTCGGTGACCACCAGTTCCGCCGCGTCCACCAGGTCGCCGAGTGCCCAGTCCTGGAGCGTCGCGCGCACGATGCGCCGGCCGGTCGCCGCCGACTCCGCCCTGCGGGGCAGTGTCTCGGCGCGTACTTCCCTGCCGTCAGCAGCACGCAGGATTCTGGAAGTCACCGGTCCCCGCCTCCGCCCAGGCTGTGGTGGCCGCGCTGCACGAGACGCGCGACCAGGCCCCCGTTGCACAGCTCCGCGATGCCGGTCATCGGTACGGGACGGCAGGACTGCGCGCCCTGAGGGCAGGTGGCCCGGAGGGTCGGCGCCCCGAGCCAGGTCCGCGCGGCCAGGTGGTCGGGCCCCGGCGCGGGAGCGGGCCGGCGGCCGGTGCGGGCGGGCATGAGGAAGGAGAACGGCGTGGCTCCGTGGTGGGCGATGACCGGCTCTTCCTCGACCTCCTCGGTCGGGAAGCCACTCGTGGCGTGCGGGTCGCCAGTACCGGCGGCGGCGAAGACCACGGCGGCCGGGACGCGGAGTGCCGTGGACAGGTCCCTGCAGCGCGGGAAGGCCGCCCCGCCCTCGTTCCACTCCCGCCTGAACTGGTTCGTGCGGGGGGCCGCGGCCAGGAGCCACGCCTCCGCTGCCAGGTGCCGCTCGGCGCACATGACGGCCTGTCCGGCCGGAGGGCCGGAGGCGGCCAGGGTCGTCTTGCTCTGATCGGTCTTCTGCGTGGTTGCTCTGGACATCGTTACGCCTTGCCTCTTGGAGAGTTGGGGCGCCCGCGCGCCGGCCCTCACGCAGGGCCGAGCCGGGCTCGCACCAGGGCCCGCGAACGGGCCACCGATGACCAGACAACCCCCTCGCCCGGCTGACCGCTTAGGGCGATCCGGCACTCGTCACATGCAGCCCCCTAGGGGGATTCGACCACTCGTTTACCTGACGGTCTGATTCCGCGGCGCTACGGTGCGTACATGAACCCCCCGCGGAACGTGGCCTTGGCGGCGTGGATGGCGGAGCACGGCCATAGCTCCAACAGCCTGGCCGAAGCGGTGAACACGGCCGTGGAGCGCCTGACCGGACGCCCCGGCGGTCATGACGGGTCGTCCGTGCGCGGCTGGAAATCCGGGCGTGTCCGATGGCCCAACGCCGCGACCCGCAAGGCGCTTGAAGACGTCACCGGTCTCCCCGCCACCGCTCTAGGGTTCGTGCCACGGGGCCGGGCCCCGGCCGCGCCCGCTCCACAGCAGGAGGACCCCGACATGAAGCGCCGTACCCTCGTCGGCGGCATCGCCGCTGCCGCAGCCGTCGCAGCCGCCCCCAGCACTCCAGCCGCGGCCGCCGCTCCGGGCCCGTCTCCTCGCCGTATCGGCATGGGCGACGTCGACCGCCTGCAGCAGCGGTTCTCCGAGATCATCGCCAGCGACCACCGCCACGGCGGGCAACTAGGCATCGAGCAACGCGCCGCCGCCCTCGCCGACGAGGCGCTGAACCTCCAGAACTCCGGCAGCGCCACCCAGCGCGTACGCAACAGCCTGTATGCCTGCGCTGCCTCCTTCCGCTCCTCCGCGATGTGGGCGGCCATCGACGGCCGCCGCTACGCCGACGCCCAGAAGCACATGCGCGAGGCGCAGGCCCTCGCCGAGATGTCCGGTGACTCCGCGATCAAGTTCCGCATCTGGAGTCACGCCGGCAGCATGTACCGGCACATGGGACGCCCCGCGGACGCCCTGGCCGCCAACGATGTCGCCCGCAACCTCCACATCACCCGCCGGGACCCCATGTTCGCGTCCCTCGGGCTCGCCCGGCAGGCGGCCATCCACGGCGCCGCCCAGGACCGCAACGGCACCCGCCGGACGTTCGAGCAGGCACAGGACGCCATGGAACGCGCGGACCCGGCCGACCACCGGCCCGTGTGGATGCTCGCCTTCTACGACCAGGCCGAGCTGGATGCCCTCGCGCTGTCCGCGCACCTGGCGCTCGGTGACTACCCGACAGCCGAGTTCCACGCCCACCGCTGCCTGGCCGGCCTGCGCCCCCACATGGCCCGCTCCCGGGCGATCACCACGACCCGCCTCGCGCACGCCCAGCTCGCCCAGGGCGACGCCGACGCCGCCACCGCCGCGGCGATGACGGTTCCGGCCAGTGCCGCTACCCAGCACGCCCGGGTATCCCGCATGCTGCAGGAGTTCGGAGCCGCCCTGCGCGCCACCGCGCCCGGCAGCCCGGCCGTGCAGACCTGGAACGAGCACACCGCCGCCTGGAGGACCCGCGCATGACCACGGCCCCCACCATCGAGCTTCGCCAGTTCACCGACCTCGACGCCGCCCGCGGCGACCTCCTCGACGTCTACGCCGAGGTACGCGCCCCGCTGCTCCACCTGCCCAACTACGCGGTGACCGCGTTCGGGGAACGCCTGGACCGGCACGGCTGCGAGCCCGGGTTCCTCGCCGTCCTCGCGTATGCCGACGACCAGCCGGTCGGCTACGCCTACGCGAACACGATCGAGCACGGAGACCGGTACTGGCAGCGGACCACCCCGCCGCCGGCCGAGGCGTACACCGCGCAGCCGGCCGTCGCCCTGAAGGAGATCGGGGTGCGTCCCGCCTGGCGCGGGACGGGGACAGCCCGGCGCATCCATGGCGCACTGCTCCTCGCGCGCAGCGAGCGGTACGTCACGCTCATGGTCAACCCGGCGGCCGGGGACGGAAAGGTCCACGCCCTCTACAGGACGTGGGGCTACGAGGACATCGGGCACAGCCAGCCGTCACCGGCGTCCCCTCTGCTCACGGTGATGATCCGCCCCATCCGCTGACCGGCCCGGCAGCCACGCTACAGAACCGGGGCCGACCGCACCGCCCGCAGCAACATGCCCCACCTCACTACGGCGTCGACGTCGCAGTAGCCGCACAGAAGGCTGCGACAGCCCTTGCCTACGTTGCTGTCTCGAGCACATCCCCGCGAGTGCGGGGAGCAGCGGGAAGAAGGCGACCCCGAACACAAAGTCCGAGGGAGTCCAGACCGCTCGACCAGTTCTCCGGCCGAAGCCGCTGGTCATAGTCAGGCGCGAACAGCTCAAGCGCCTTGTCCAGCGTTCCGGCGATCGGATGGATCGGCGCCCAGACCGCCGGATCGTCCAAACACGGCTGAGGTCCGTCATCTGGAGCTTCTCCAGCCAGTGCGCCAGAACCAGTGCCTCGTCACTCCCCAGCTTGATCGTGAGCTGATTATCGCTCATGCACCCCCTACGAACTCGTAACAGGATCTTGCTGACGTGTCCTGGTCGGGCGTGACCGATGTGATAATTCGACCGTTCGCGTCGTGTGATGACTCAGCCGTGGATCGTGGACGACGACTTGTGGGCACGGATCGAACCGCTACTGCCGCCCTGGCCCGAGCGGGTACGGATTACGTGGGTGAGCGACGAAGCCGCGTAACCAACGACGGAAGGGGCTGACCTTGAATAGTCAGCCCCTTCCATACTTAGAAGCGCTTACCCGGCAGCCCAAACGGCGGCGCTGACCGTGCCAGACTTGTGCCACCCGGTGGAGTAGGTTTCACTGCTAGGCGTTCCTAGCGTCGGCGATTTCCAGGATCCAATCTTGATCTCGGCGTAGGCTGCCTTCCTGTCGTTCTTGTTGGTGTCGTAGAGGGTTCCTCGAACCAGGGTTTCACCGTCGCCGTTGAAGCACCTGCTGTACGTGATCTTTGCGCCAGTGACTTCCTTCGTCTGGGCTTTCAAGCAGCTGCCTGCCGCAGTGGCCGACGTGGTGGTCAGCGCGGTCAGACCGCTCACAGCCAGGACGACGCTCCCCGTCACAGCAGCAAGGCGCCTTACAGCCGTCATATGTAACTCCCCGTTTCAGTACGAGCGTCCGTGCTCACTTCGTGACACGTGCACCCCCAGCATGGAGGGCCCCCGCTGCCCTGCGTACCTATAACGTTCCAGGGTCTGAGCCGTCGCGCTCACGCTGCCATGCACCAGGCCACAGCGGAGGGCGCGGGAATCCCCTGCCTGACCTGGGGTGATGCAAGAGTGTTGGTTTGCACTTGATCTCTGTACACCATTACGGCTTCCCCGCAGGAAGAGGGGGAGAAATGGCTTCCGGTGCGACAGCTAAGATGTAGGTTCAAGCCAAGGTCGGCGCGCTTCGGCCTACGAATACGCAGGCCATAGGAATGTGACTGATATTCGCCATTCACTGGCCAGCTACACCATGGTCAAGTGATCGACAGGGGGGGTAGCGTGCACGTTGTTGGGCGCCCGAAAGTTGAGACGTCAACACGTTGGTTCCTTCTTTGACCAGTGGGATCGACAAGCTTCATGTAATGGGGGAAAGAAATCCGGGGCCTTTCGGTTCCACGCCTGTTCGGGTCTTCCTGTGGGCTTCCTCCCCCTTGCGACAACGTGAGGGGTAACACGAATGAACCGTAATACTCTGCGCATGGCAGCCGTTTCGGCCACCACTGCCATAGCCCTTGGCGGGGCTGCCGGCCTGGCGCAAGCGTCCCAGGCTCCGGTGGCCGCACCCCAGGCTGTGTCGGTCACGCAGCAGGCCGAGGCCCAGCAGGCTGCGCGCGCCCTGCTGGCGAGCCCGTTCGCGGTCAGCCTTTCGGCTGCCGAGCGGACCGAGATGACCAAGATCGCCAGCGGCGAGGTCTCGGCCGCCAGCAAGTGGGACGCAATCAAGGCCGCTTTCAGTAAGGTCGGCGGCTTCGCCAAGGCCATCGGCGGCAAGTTCAGCGACTTCAAGAAGTGGTACGACGGCCTGTCCTGGTGGGTGAGGGCGCCCCTCGCTGCGATCTCTCCCGGGCTGACGCTTCTCGAAATCTACAACGCCCTGCACTGACGGAGTTCAGGGGACCGAAGTGATTGCGTCCCCTGACTGAGTGACAGCAGTCGGGTCTGCCCAGACTACCTGGGCAGACCCGGTTGGCTGTCTGCGCACCGCAAACGGAAACACGGAGCACCCCATGACCCATACGCAGTCTTCCCGTACGGCCACCGAAGGCACATGGGCTCTGCCTCTGCTGACGCTTGCGCCACTTACCGCGATCAGGCTTCTTACAGAACTCTCCACGCCATGGCTTGCCCTGGCGTGGGCCCTCTGCATCCTGTCCGTGATTCTCATAACGGCCGGATGGGTGACGGTTTTCCGTCACGGAGCGCGTGACTTCAAAGCGTGGGGGATGTGTGTTCTGGTTCACGCCGTACTGGCTTGGCAGGCAATTGCACTTGCGCGCCAATAAGCAGAGTCTGCAGGAACGCGTGCATTCTCTACCAAACATTCAGAGATGAGTAATCGGGGAAAGAAGTCTGCGCAGGGGACCCTTCGGTTTCCACGCCTGCTCAGGTCACCCTCGAAGGCTTCCTCCCCCTTGCGATAACGCAAGAAGACCCTACATGAGCCGAAGCGATCCGCACCACGGTGGTCGTTTCAGCCATGGCGAGGTCGGTGACGGCGGGACCACCCCCGCGGGTACGGGGAGCAGCCTGTTTGACCTGCGAGTCTATGGCCGTAGAGACGTGTTCTCAGTGACTTTTGCAGATTCCGGCAAACAGGGCACGAGGTGACGCATAGCTCGGCTCGTTCGCCGACGCCGAATGCTGCGCCCGCTGCGTCTGCCAACGACGTAGTCCGTCCTGGCGACCGCGTCCCGGGCAGGCAGGCAGAGTGCCAGGCTCGAGGCGTGAGACATCTCGTCACGGACAGAACGTGGCCCCCGGGCAAGGCGCTCGCGGAACCGCGTGTACGTGAAGTCGGCGGTCAAGTCTGGAGTGAGTTCTACGATGAGCCGGTGACCGAGACACTGCCCCCCGTGGGCACTGACCTCTTCGAGGTGGAACGGCTCCTGATGGCCGAAGCCGCGGAGCCGCCGCTGGCGCCGAAGGACGCTGAAGCCCGGGACCGGGTGTGGGACATGGCGGTCCGGGCGAACCCCACCCTCTTCGACGGGCCTGTGGTGGCGTGCGGGGGGCTGGAGCGCGTGGGCCAGCGGAGTCTGCGTCTGTCATGGGTGCGTGTGACCTACCGGCATTACGCCCTGCGTCGCGTTCCCGGCGCCACCGCGCTGCCCTCGTTGTTCGTGAACGTCGTCCAGCCGACGGACGACGGCCGTGTGCTGGCGGCGAGGATGTCGCCCTGGACGGCCGCCCCGGGCCGCTGGCAGCTGCCCGGGGGGTCTGTGGAGCCTCCCCAGGGCGGGGCGGTGCTGGACGAGTCGGCACTGGCGGGTCAGGCCGCTCGAGAGCTCGGCGAGGAGGTGGGGATCGGCACGGCCGCCGAGGATCTGCGGCTGTGGGTCGTCACCCGCGGCGAGAACGGCAGTGTCGGCCTGACCTACCTCGCCCCGGCCCTTCCCGAGGCATCGCTGCGCGCGGACTTCGCCGCTGTTGCGGCGGCCGAGCGCGCCCAGGGCCGCGAGCCCGAACTCGACGGCATCGCCCTGGTGCGCTCACCGGACGAACTGGCCGGTCTGGCCGGTCCGCACGCTGACTACCTGGAGCCGCTCGTCCGCCGCTTTGCCGGGTGCCGCTGAGGTCAGGCACCGGCGAGGAGGTCGCGTCCCCGTTCGTCGAGTTCGGCCACGCACCGCAGGCCGCGGGCCCGGAAGCGTGCGAGGTCGCTGCGCATGCGGGAGACGGCCTTTCGGGTGCGGACGGAGCGGACACCGCCCATGTGGTCGATGGCCCGGTGCCAGGTGGAGCACGCCTGCTCGATGCTGCCGCGCTTGAGGTGCATCTCCGCGCCCGCGACCAGGTCCAGGGCGACGATACGCGCGTAGGTGTCGGCCGGGCGGGCCGTGGCGGCCAGCGCGTACTGCTCGGCGGCGGTCCGGTGGTCTCCCAGGGTCTCGTGGACCTTGGCGGTGCGGGAGTACACCGACGCGGCCGGTGGGCCCCAGGCCAGTGCCCAGAACGGCACCTCGTCGCCGGGGGCACCGGTCAGCAGGGTGCGGGCTCGTTCGGCCTCGGCAAGGGCAGCACGGTGTTTGCCGCTCTTGGCCAGGGTGTGGGCGTGGACGACGCGGAAGAGTGCTTCGGTCTGGGCGTCCACCCGTCCCTTGGCCCGGTTCAGGCCGGTCTCGGCCAGGGCCAGGCAGTGCTCGGGGCGGTGGAGCCTGAGGCCCTGCATGGCCATCGTGCGCATCACGAATCCGTCGTGCCCGCGCAGGCCGGATTCGGCGGCCAGGGCGTAGGACTGGAGGTAGTAGCGCTGGGCGAGGCCCTGTTGACCTGCGTCGTAGCTCTTCCAGCCCAGGAGGTGTACGCCTCGGCCGGCGGCGGAGAGCATCTGCCGGCGGACTTCGTCGGTACGGAAGCGGGCCCGGCACAGCGGGGCGACGTCGTCGCGGAGGTAGGTGACCAGGGCGCTGCGGCCGTGTTGTCCGCCGTGGCGCTCGTCCATCTCGGAGAACGCGTCGATCATGTCGCGGACGGCGGCGACTTCTGCCATGCCGACAGTGTGGCCGGCGCGGGCGGCGGTGGTGCGGGAGGCGATGTCCTGGAGGTGGTGGAGGGGCAGGGCTGCGGCTGCTGCGGAGTAGACGGAGGCCGTCAGGAAGCGGCGGCGGTCCAATTCGTACCTCCACATCGGCAGCAGGGCGTCCAGCGGGTCACTCCCGAGGGACAGTCCGATGGTGTCATTCTCGGCTTCTGCCGGGGAGGGCAGGCCGAGGTCGACGGGGGTCAGGAGGCGGCCGAGGCGCCGGGAGAGTGCGACCGCGAGATAGCGGGGTGTGTCGCCTCGGGGCACGGATCCGCTGAGCCAGTGTTCGACGTTGGACTTGTTCGTGCGTAAGCGGTCGCCGCATTCGGCGGCGACCGCGCAGACTGCCTTGGCCAGCGCCTCGTAGGTGAGGCCGGATTCGGCGACGACTGCGCTGAGCTGGATGTTCGGTGTGCGCGCGGTCATGAGCACCTGCCCCGATATACGCGATATACCGCTTGGCCCGCCCATCACCGTACCGCTGCCACGAGTCGGCCGGTTGACTCTTCATCAGGCCCGAGCCCGGCGGCCGGCACCGGTACTGCCGCGGATCTGCTCCGGTACCCACGTCCGCGAACCGCATGTGCTGCCCGCCAACCGCATGTGATGCCCCAGGCTCCGAGGAGGGATCGTCATGGACGAGCAGGATGACCGCTGGATTTCCGCTACGGCCTCGGCTCTGCTGACGGCGGAGTACGAGCAGGTGCCGATCGACGCGCTGAGCGTCCGACGGCCGGGGCTGCCGTTGGAAACTGCCTACCGGGTACAGAAGGCGGCGGCGGCCCGGCGGATCGCGGACGGTGCCCGCGTCGTCGGCCACAAGGCCGGGGTGACCTCTCGGGCCATGCAGGAGCAGATGGGCGTCGACGAGCCGGACTCGGGCGTTCTGCTGGACGACAGGGTGCTGCCCACCGGCAGCACCCTGGCCCGGTCTGTGCTGATGCAGCCGCGGGTGGAGGCCGAGATCGCCTTCCGGCTCGGCCGCGACCTGGCGGGCCCGGACGTGGGCGTCGACGAGGCACGGGCGGCGGTGGAGGAAGTGTTCCTCGCCCTGGAGGTGATCGACACCCGGTTCACCACGTGGTGCCTCACGGTCGCGGACAGCATCGCCGACAACGCGTCATGCGCGCGCGTCGTCACCGGGCCCATGGTGCCGCTCAGCGCGGACATGGACCTGGCCGCCGAGCAGCTGGTCGTCAGCGTCGACGGCGCCGCCATCGCGACCGGGGCCGGCTGCGCCGTCCTCGGCGACCCGCTCCGCGCCCTGGCATGGCTCGCCGGACGGCTCCACCGCTCCGGCGACAGCCTGCGTGCCGGGCATCTGGTCCTGGCCGGGGCCGTGCACGCCAGCCTCCCTCTGGAAGCCCGGAGCACGGTACGCGCCCACTCGCTGCGGCTGCGGCTGCCGCCGGTCGAGTTGCACGTGCGCTAGCCGTCGGCGCACCCCTCAT
>NZ_JBIRHU010000025.1:7409-62914 GCF_044328675.1 Streptomyces sp. NPDC017890 | reverse complement strand
GGCCTCACCTCTCCACGTGCATCACCTCTCCACGTGCATCACCTCTCCACGTGCATCACCTCTCCATGTGCCTCACCTCTCCACGTGCATCACCTCTCCACGTGCATCACCTCTCCACGTGCATCACCTCTCCATGTGCCTCACCTCTCCACGTGCATCACCTCCCCACCCGAACGAAGGAGCGGGCCGATGGCTGCTGATGAACAGCGTCTGCGTGTCGCCGTGCTCGGCGCGGGCCTGATCGGGATCGACCTCGTCGACAGGATCCGTCGGTCGAGGAAGCTGGAACTGGCCCTGGTGGCGGGCCGCGACCGGGACAGCCTGGGCCTGCGCCGGGCGGCCGAGAAGGGCCATCCGACCACGGCCGGCGGGATCCGCACCGTGGTGGAGGCGGGGCCCTTCGACGTGGTCTTCGACGCCACCAACGCCGAGAGCCACGCCGAGCACTGGGTGGCGCTGCACCCCACCGGAGCGACCCTGATCGACCTGACCCCGACGGGTCTCGGCGCGGCCTTCGTGCCTGGCGTCGACAGCGGCCCGCCGGCGGTCCACCGGCACCTGAACCTCGTCAGCTGCGGCGGGCAGGCTGCCATCCCGGTCCTGCACGCCGTCTCCCGTCACTGCGCCCCCACGTACATCGAAGTGGTCTCCACGGCGGCGAGCGCAAGCGCCGGCCGGGCCACCCGCCTGAACCTCGACCAGTACATCTCCACCACCGCTGCCGCGATCCGGACCTTCACCGGCACCCGGGACGCGAAGGTGATGGTCAATCTCAGCCCCGCCCGGCCCGCCCCGCCTTTCCGGGTGGCCATGACCGTCCTCGCGGACGGCATCCGTCCCGCACCGGTCCGCACGAGGATCGCGGCCGCGGCCCGGGCCGTGCGTACCTACACGCCCGGGTTCAAGGTGACCTCGCTCGCCGTGGACCCGGGCCGGATCTCGGTCGCCGTGGAGGTGACCGCCTCCGGCGGCCGCCTGCCCCGCCACGCCGGAAGCGTCGACATCATCAACGCCGCCGCCGTCCTGCTCGCCGAGCAGTCGGCCGCCGCCTCCCGATGAAGGGAACCCCGCCCATGGACACCAGCTCGCGCCAGCGGCCCCGGATCCTCCTGCACGACCCGACCCTGCGCGACGGCCACCACGCGGTCGGCCACCGGCTCGACGCCGACCAGCTGCGTGTCTACGCCGCCGCCGCGAACGCCGCCGGAGTGCCGGTGGTGGAGGTCGGCCACGGCAACGGCCTGGGCGCCTCCAGCCTCCAGATCGGCCGCGCCGCCCTCGACGACGCCACGATGCTCACCACCGTCCGTGAGGCTCTCACCTCGTCGCGGATGGGCGTCTTCATGGCCCCCGGCTGGGGCACCTCCGACGATCTGGCGGCGGCCGTCCACCACGGCGCCGACGTCGTACGCATCGCCGCGCACTGCACCGAGGCCGATGTCACCGAACGCCACCTCGGTGTCGTCCGCGACCTCGGAGCCGAAGCCCAGGGCGTCCTGCTCATGAGCCACATGACCGGTCCCGGCGAGCTCGCCGAACAGTGCGCTTCGATGGTGAGGTTCGGCGCCCAGGCCGTCGGCGTCATGGACTCCGCCGGCCACTACCTCCCGACCGACGTCACCGAGCGCGTGCACGCCATCGCCGACGCCGTCGACGTGCCGGTGATCTTCCACGGCCACAACAACCTGGGCCTGGCCGTGGCGAACAGCCTTGCCGCCGTGGACGCCGGGGCGTCAGTCATCGACGCGACCGCCCGCGGGTTCGGCGCCGGGGCCGGGAACACTCAGCTCGAAGTCCTCGTGGCCGTCCTCGAGCGCCGTGGCGTCGAGACCGGCATCGGCCTGCGCGAAGTCCTGGCCGCCGCCGACATCGTCGCCGACCGCCTCATGAAGGACCCGCCGTCCATCGACTCGATCGCCGTGGCCGGCGGGCTGGCCGGGGTGTTCTCCGGCTTCAGGCGGCCCGTCCTCCAGACCGCCCGTGCCGAAGGGGTCGACCCCGTCGACCTGCTCATCGCCCTCGGCGAGCGACAGGTCGTCGCCGGGCAGGAAGACCTGATCGGCGACGTCGCCCGGCAGCTCAAGGCGGCCACCCGATGACCGCCGTCCCCGGAGGTGCGGGGTGCGCGGCCGTCATCTGCGGAGTCGGCGCAGCGCTGCCCCCGCACGTCGTCTCCAATGCCGACCTGACCGCGCGTCTGGACACCACGGACGAGTGGATCCGCTCGCGGACCGGCATCATCCGGCGGCACGTCGCCGGGGCGGACCTGTCCACGACCGACCTCGCCGTCCGGGCCGCCGCCCAGGCTCTCGCCGTCCGAGCCGCCGCCCAGGCCCTCCCCGTCCGAGCCGCCGCCCAGGCCCTCGCCGACGGCGAACCGGACACGGTGGACGCCCTGGTGGTGGCCACGACCACCCCGGACCGCTGCTGTCCGGCCACCGCCCCCGTCGTCGCCGCCCGGCTCGGGTTCACCGGCATCCCCGCCCACGACCTCGCGGCAGGCTGCACCGGCTTCCTCTACGCCCTCGCCACCGCGGCGGGGTTCATCGCCGCCGGCACCGCCCGGACCGCCCTGGTCGTCGGCGCCGACCGCCTCGCCACCCTTCCCGCCCCCGAGGACCGCACGACCGTCCCGCTGTTCGGCGACGGCGCCGGAGCCGTGCTGCTGCGCCGCGGAAGCCCGGACGAGTACGGGGCGCTCGGGCCTGTGGTGCTGGGCAGCGACGGCACCGGAGCAGAGCTGATCCGGGCTTCCCGCCCTGGCACCCTGCGCATGGAGGGAGCCGATGTCTTCCGGCACGCGGTCGACCGCATGTCCACCGCCTCCCGCGAGGCCGCCACCGCCGCCGGCTGGGAACTCGGCGACGTCGACCGCCTGGCCCCGCACCAGGCCAACGGCCGCATCACGTCGTTCGTCGCCCGCCGACTCGGCGTCCCCGACGACCACCGGCTCGGCAACGTGGGCGAGGTCGGCAACACCGGCGCCGCGTCCGTCCCCCTGCTCCTCACCCACTCCACCGCCGACGGCCGCCTCAAGCCTGGCCACCGCACCCTGCTCACCGCGTTCGGCGCCGGACTGGCCTGGGGCGCCGTCGCCCTCACCTGGCCCGACCTCTCCCCAACACGTCCTCCGGGCTACGCGTCCTCCGGATGGAGCCGAACATGACCGGTGACCTCATCAGTCTCCTGATCCACGACCTCGGGCTGCCCGCCGACCGGCTCACCGACGACGCCGGCCTCGACCACGCGGGGTTCGACTCCCTCGCCGTCGTCGAGCTGTCCGTCCTCCTGGCCGACCGCTTCGGAATCGACGTCAGCGACAGCGACATCAGAAACGCCGCGACCCTCGGCCGGCTCGACCTCCTCATCACCAGCAGGCGCAGCGGAAGGTGACCACCCCATGACCAGCACCAGCCATCGGCCCGGACGGGCCTGGCTCATCACCCCCGGACTGCGCGACGACCGTTTCGCCGGCGCGCAGGAGTCCGGCGCCGCGGTCGCCGTCGTCGACATCGAGGACTCCGTCGCCCCGGCCGACAAGCAGATCGCCCGCACCGCCTGCGAAGCGTTCTTCACCCTCCCCGACCCGCCGTGCACCCTCGGCATCCGGATGAACAGCCTCACGACGCTCGACGGCATCAAGGACCTCGCCGCCCTCGCCGCCTACACCGACCGGCCCGACCTCGTCGTGGTCCCCAAGGTGGAATCCCCCCGCGACATCGACATCGTCGCCGCCGCACTCGACACCGACGGCTACACCCCCGACATCTGGGCGCTGATCGAGAGCCCCCGGGCCTTCGACACCCTTTCCGCGATCACGCGCGCGCCCCGGCTCGGCGGTGTCATCTTCGGCTCCGCCGACTACGCCGCCTCCGTCCACTGCGGTCTGGGCTGGGACGCCCTCCACTACGCCCGCTCGGCCCTCGTCAACGCGGCCACCGCCGCGAACATCCCCGCCATCGACGCCCCCACCTGGGAACTCGACAACCCCGATGCTCTACGCCGTGACGCCGAGCGGGCCAAGGAACTCGGCTTCCACGGCAAGGGCTGCGTCCACCCCCGCCACGTCGAGGTGATCAACGACGTCTTCACCCCCTCTGCCGAGGAGCTCGCCCAAGCCCGCGCCGTCATCGCGGCCGCCGACGCCGGCGGCGGAACGGTGACCAGCGTGAACGGACAGATGCGCGGCACCCCCTTCTTCAACGCCGCCCGCGCGCTCGTCGCCGAAGCGGACCGTACGACATGACCTCCGACCCGCCCCACGGCTACCGCCGGATCGGCACCGACCGGATCCGCGAAAACGTCGGCCTCTCCTATCCCGAGCTCGCCCCCGGCCTGGTCATCGAGCACCGGCCCGGCCGGACCGTCACCGAACTCGACAGCCTCCTCGGCGCCGCCCTGAGCGGCAATGTCGCTCCCCTCCACACCGATGCCCACTACAGCAGCCAGACCCGGTGGGGCCGCCTCCTGGTCTGCTCCGGCGTCACCCTCAACCTCGTGGCCGGTATGACCGTCCGCAGCGTCAGCGGCCTGACCATCGCCAACCTCGCCGTGGACCAGGTGCACTTCACCGCACCGGTCCACATCGGCGACACCCTGTACGCCGAGACACAGATCCTCGCCCGCCGGGCATCCGAAAGCCGCCCCGACACCGGGGTCATCACCTGCCGCACCACCGCCCACAACCAGGTCGACACCAGCGTCCTGGCCTTCGACCGCACCTTCCTCGTCCCCCTGGACGCCGACGCCGCCCGCGACGCCACCCACTACTGAAGGCGGACCATGAACCAGCAGCTGACCTTCGCCCCGGCCGACGACGGCCTGTGGGAGCAGTACGACCGGCTCGCCACCCGCGCCTACGGCCACCCCGTCGGCGACATCACCCACCTGCGCGAACACGCCGACCTCCAGGTCGCCGTCCGCGGCGGCCGGGTCGTCGCCGGCGGCCTCGGCCTCCTCGTCGACCAGTTCTTCGGCGGCGCCCCCGTCCCCAGCGCCTGCCTCGGCGACGGATGTGTCGCCCCCGAGGAACGCGGCGACCGCCTGGCCACCGACATGGCCACCGAACGACTGCGCCCCCTGATCGAGCGCGGAGCGGTGATCTCCGCGATCGTGACCTCTTCCACCGGCTACGCCCGCCGCCTCGGCTGGGAAGCCCCCACCGGCGTCCTCGCCTGGACGGTGGCCACCGACGACCTCAAACGAAGCTTCACCAGTGGCGACTTCCAGGTCGAACACGGACCGGCCGACGAAGCCGAAGCCCTCCAACGCGACCTCGCCCGCCAGTGGAACGGCCCCGTCTGCCGGCCCCCTGGTGGACCCGGTGGAAGCAGGCCAAAAGCAACCTCACCACCTACCGTTTCACCCGGCCCGGCCACCCCACCACCGGCCTGCTCAGCCTCACCACCGAACGCCACGAACGCCACGGCATGAACCTGACCGTCCACGACTTCTGGGCCGCCGACCGGCCCACCGCCGCCGCCGTTCTCGCCTTCCTGGGCCGCCACAACACCCGCACCCGCACCACCCACTTCCGGCGCGGCGCCCTCCCGCCCTACCCCACCCTCCTCCACGGACTGCGCCACCACCGAACAACCGCCGAAGCCTGGCACCCCTGGATGCTCCGCATCCTCGACGTCCCTGAGGCCATCCGGCTCCGCGGCTGGCCGGGCGACCTCACCACCGCCGTACCGGTCGAGATCGAGAACGAGACAGGCGACTGGGACCGGTGGATGCTCCGAATCAAAACCGGAGCGGCAGAGATCGTCCCCACCCACGTCGAGGGACAGGTGACCTTCACACGGCGCCAGCTCGCGGTCTGGTACGCCGGCGGCTACCGGTCCACCACCTCGGCCCGAATGGCCGGAGTCCACGCCGTATCGGAGAAGGCACTCGCGACCCTCCTCCGCAGCACGACACAGCTCGAGCCCTGGCTACCCGACCACTTCTAACCGATCCCCCTGCAGATCGCGGACCGAGATGACGAACCCGGGAGATGACCAGCCACGGCACCGGACACTGCTGGAATTCTCCGCCGAGGAGTCCGCCACCCAGCGCACGAGGCCCATCCCCGCGGGTACGAAAAGCAGACGGGCCACAGGCCGACCGGACGGCCACCGTTGGGACCATCCCCGCGGGTGCGGGGAGCAGTCCAGGCCGAGCGCGAGCTTCGCCTGAACCTCGGCACCATCCCCGCGGGTGCGGGGAGCAGGCCGGGGACGTCCTCGGCCTGGTCCTCGTGGAGGGACCATCCCCGCGGGTGCGGGGAGCAGTCGGGCGGCACGAAGGCGCCCCCCGTGGTCCCGGGACCATCCCCGCGGGTGCGGGGAGCAGGCGTTGTCGCCGAGCGCGCCGAAGTCGCGGACGGGACCATCCCCGCGGGTGCGGGGAGCAGAGCCAGCAGGTTCCCCCGCGGAAGTTGCCGCTGGGACCATCCCCGCGGGTGCGGGGAGCAGGTCACCGGCATCCCCGGGGTGCGGTCGCGCTCGGGACCATCCCTGCGGGTGCGGGGAGCAGGGTGGCCGCAGTGCTGCGCGCGACAACCGCGAGGGACCATCCCCGCGGGTGCGGGGAGCAGACTGTTTGACCTGCGAGTTTATAACCGCAGAGGCGTGTTTTCAGTTACTTTTACAGATTCCGACAAATAGAGCATAAGGCGATGTGAACCCGTAGGCCTGAACGAGGAGATGTGGTGACAGGAGGACAACGGAGTACCGCAGCGGCGGCGGAGCGTGGCCATCCCCGAACTCCGCTCGCCCTGTTCAACGGGCCATGGCCGCCGTCCCGCAGCGAGACCGGCTCGCGCGGCCTGCAACCGGTCTCACGGTGATGGGCCGCTGCCCTGTCCGTGGTCATTGCGGGCATCGAAGCGCGGGCGCCGGACGTGCTGCTGTCGCGGACCACATTGCCGACGCCGTCGGAGCGATGGCTTCGGGGGACGGCGCGGCCGTCTGCGGGCCGCGCATCCGATGGAGTGCGTGGCCGGTGAGTCCGGGCGGCAGGGTGACCGCGAGCCGTCCGCCGTGGTGCTCGGCCAGCGTGGCGACGGACCGCAGGGCGTCCACATCTGCTGTGGCGAAGCGGGCGGGCTGCCCGGCCATGGCCCGCTGGGCGTTCGCGGCCTCGGCCCGCTCCACCAGGATCTGTGCGTTGCGGCCGACGTCGCCGTAGGGGCCGGCCGCCGTGCCGGGGCCGTCGGGCAGGTCTGCGGCGGGCAGCCGCTGCCATGCCTGCCGGAAAGCAGCCACCCTGGGGTGCTCCGAGGACGCGGTCAGTTCCCGGCCCATGGGCGTTTCCCGCCACGCCTGGAAGGCCTCGGCAACCTCCCGGGAGGCGTGCGCGGCCTCCCCCTGCGTCGAGTACGGGACCGGTGCACCGGTCCGCAGGGTGGTGTGCAACTGCCGCACTTCGGAGGCGATGCCGTCGACGGCGGCGTCGGAAGCCGGGTGGTCGGGGCGCGGGATGCCGGGGTTGCTGTAGGCGAGGGCTGCGTCGCCGAGTTTGAGCAGGGCCTCGGCGGTGGGCAGGTCGCCGCCGCGGGGGCCGCGGTGTACCCGGTCGGCGAGAGCCAGCGCGCAGTTGCCGATCGCTGTGGCGGTGCGGAGGGAGACCGTACGCCAGAAGCCCTGTACGCGAAGGTCGGTGCGCAGTTGGCCGAAGTACTCGCCCGCCTGTTCGCAAAGCACGTTCCACAGGTGGGTGGTGGCGCCCCGGACGTTCTGCAGTCGCTGCCATTCCGGGAAGTCCCGCAGAGCGGCGGCGTGGGTGTCGGCCTGTCGCAGGGCCGCGTCGACCGGCCCCGGATCGCGCCGGGAGTGCACGGGGCCGTCGAGGCCGGCCGGGGCGGGCGCCGTCTGCCGTTCGCCGTCGGCTCGGGGAGCGGGCACGGCCCGCCGCCATTGTTCCTCCAGCTCGCGCAGCGGCACGTCGACGGCTTCGAGCAGATCCTCGACCGTGCCGTGTTCGGGCGGGACGGTGTCGACCCAGGCGTTCGCAACGGTGGAGGTGAAGGCCTGCCGGAGATCGACGGGTTCGTAGGCGTCGGCTCCCGGGACGGCCGGGCCGCTCTCGGAGGGAACTTTCGCGGGCGTCTGTGTCCCAGGGGCCGGGGCCGGGGACGTCTTGAGCCGCCACTGCGGGACACCGTAGGCGTCGTGGAGGATTCCGCCCTCCTTGCTCCAGCTACCGGTCGGCAGGTCGGTGCCGGCCCACAGCGGCAGGTCCCGCTCTTCCCGGGAGGGCGCGGCCGCGGCCCGGGCCAGTGCGCGGTCCCGCAGCGAGTTGCTCCGTTCCGCCGGTGTCGGCGGCTTCGCCCGGTCTCCGGGCCGATTCTCCGGCCGTGCCCGGAGCAAGGCGGCCTCGGCGATGTCCCGCAGGTGTTCGCCACCGGTGGCGACGGGGTCGGGAACCGCCTCTTCGCCGGACGGCTCCGGCGCCGCCTCGGCGTCGGGCGTGGCGAGTTGCCGGGCTTCCTCTTTCGTGGGTGCCGGGGCGCGCTCGGCGCTCCCCTCCTCGACGGTGGCCTCGATCCGCTGCCGTACGTGCACGGACTCGTCGGCCGGGTCGGCCGGCGGGTGCGGCGGCTGCTGCCGTTCGTCACGGAGCAGGACGGCGGAGCCGAGCCGGGAGGCGGGAGAACCGTTGGCCCCCGCAGCGAAGTGGCGCGGACTTCGGCTCACAGGCGGGCACCCCTCCCGAGCGCGGCCGGCGCAGGCATGGCGGGCCCTCGCTCGATCACGCCCCGCGCCGCGGGGGCCGCGGCGGGGACCGGGGCCCAGGTCCGGGCGGTGATGTGGCGGTGAGCCGCCGCGTCGAGGACGGCGCGGCGGGTGTCCATGCCGATGGCCGGAGCGGTGGACAGCAGGCTCTGCGCTGCGGCCTGTTGGGCGGCGCAGACTTGCTGGAACGGAGTGCGGAGGCGATCCAGTTGATGGTCGTGGAGCTGGTAGAAGCGGTACGGGTGGCCGACGGGATGGTGTTCGGGGGCGTCGGTGAGCAGGCGGTGTTCGATGGCCGTCACGGCCTGGGGTGCGGCCACCGCGATCCGCCAGTCGGCGACGGTGAGGCGGTACACGGTCTGAGCCAGTTCGGCGACGCCTCCAGCGTCGGCCACGATCTCGGGTGCCGGCCGTGTCCGGGGCGGGCCGCTCGCGGAGGCGGGGTCCCAGTCGGCGCCGAAGAGGAGCCGTCCCGCGCGGAGGACTGATGCGCGTGCGATCTCCACAGCCGGGTGCGGAGCCGTTCCCCGCGGCATGCGGGAGATCTGGCCTCGGCGCACCATCTCGTAGCTCGGCCGGGGCAGCGGGGGACGGATCCGGGGGTCGTCCACGTCCACGACGCGGTCCCAGCGCTCCTGGACCTCTCTCCATGCTCGGCCGGCGCTGCGGAAGGCGTCCGCGCATCTTCTGAGCGACGTGCCCTCCTCCTTCGGTGCCTCGGTGGCGGCCTGCATCAGGAGCCGCCCGGCGAGCATGGTGCCCAGGGACCGCCACCGGATGATCGACTGCAGGTCGGATCCGCTGAGGGGCTGACCGGAACGGCCGTGGAGAGTCTCGTAGGCAGCGCGGGAGAGCTGCTCGCAGTCGTCCCGGATCCGGTCGGCGGCCTGGGTGAGCGGGTCGGTGGGGAGGGCGGGGACCGGAATGACCGGGAGAGCCTGAGGGAAGGCGGCCAGCGCCGGATCCGCGTCGGCGCTGTGGTGCCGGGCCTGAACCGACGCGTACTGCAGGGAGGCGTGAGCGGTCTGGAGCCTGACCGAGGCGTTGCGGTGGTCGAGTCCCTGGTTGACGGTGTGCAGGATCCGGCTCGTGGAATGGAGAATCCTGGAGGCGTGGCGCAGGTGGTACGCCTGTGCGGAGCGTGTGGTGAAGGCGAGCGCGTACGGGGTGACCGGAGCACCGGTGCCGTCGCGGTGTCCGCGGATCAGGTCGATGACCGCTCCGCCGGCCTGCACCGCGGTACCGAGCATGCCGTCGTTCGCCGCGCTGTCCGGGGTGACCGGCGGCAGCCAGCGGGCGGCACCGGCGAGCGCGCGTCGGGCGTGGCGGAGGTGGAGGAAGGTGTCGCCGGCGGCTGCGTCGAGAGGGTCCCCCGGCTGGCCGAGTAAAAGGTGTACGTGCCCGACCAGAGTGTCGAGCTGTCTGATCGCGAGGGCGTGTGCGAAGACGTCGTCTCCGGGCAGAGTCTCGGACGTGACTCGTTCGAGGCGGTGGTGAAGGACGTCGTAGAGCTCTCCGAGCGTGACGGTCATGAGGTCCCGTCACCGTCCTGCCGGACGGTCATGAGGAGATTCGCGGCGGCTGCCGCGTGACCGGCCGTGAGGTTGAGCTGCTCCGCGTCGTCCGCGCATTCCGGTACGGAAGCCAGCCGGCGCAGGGCCACGTCGACGTGGCGCAGCAGCGCCCCGTACGGCTCGAGCCCGGTTCTGCCGGGGGACGCGGCCGGAGTCTGTAGAGGCCGGCCGTCCTCGGGCGGCGGCAACAGGCGGCGGCCGTCCGCACACTTGATGCCGGCGAGCATGGCCTGCATCTCGTCGCTGTCCTCATCGAGGGCGAGGGCGTCCGCCAGTCGGCCCACGACGTCGAACGCGTCCCAGGCGGCGCAGAGCACGGCGTCGGCCTGGTCGGCGTCCAGGGCAGTGACGAGGTCGGTGATGGTCGGTTGCGTCATCGCTGTGATTCCTCCTGTCGGCCTCGCCGCACACCGCCGGCGCGGCTGCTGCGGCTTCCCGCGAGGGTCCCACCTTGACCCAACGACGGCCGTGGGCTGTGGATGACCAGCGGATCGAGAATCCACGCGGACGGGGGCGCGGCTCGGGGCCGCACACGGATGAGCAGGCGTTCACCAGTAGGGGCGATACGTCAGTGGCCACGCGTAGCGAGATCCACATCTGTGTCCCCGGTCTCTCCCGTGTTCGACACCCTCTCCCGCGTCGCTGCACCACCCGGTCGCCGGCCGCCGGGCACGCGCCCCGTTACAGCGGCGGGTCCCGCTCGGCGGCCATCCGCCGTACCTCCGCCTCGGCCGGGTGCGTCGCCGGGTCGGTGGTGTCGGCGGAGGTGGCCAGGTACAGCTCCCACTCATCGTCGGCTCCCGGGTCCGGCGGCGGAGGCAGGGGAGGCTCCTGGTGGCCCCCGACACAGGCGGGGAGTCTCATGTGCGGCCTGAAGGCGTGCAGTGTGTTGATCCACTCCGCCTCGGCGAGCTCGCGCCTTGGCGGCGACGCCGAGGAGGCCGAGGGCGTCGGCCGGGTGGCCGAGGTAGATCATCTGATGGGACATGCGGGTGACTATCTCCACCCCGCGATCCGGGTGTCCGGACTCGTCGGCGGCGTACGTGCCGTAACTCCAGTACCACTGTGCCTGCGGGTAGCGTCGCAGTCGTGGCTGACTCACCGGCCAGCGCCACGAGGTCGACGGTCGCTGCGAAGACCCGAACCTTGAGTGAGGGCGGGATACCGTCCTGGATGCGGCGGGCGACCTCGGCGAGCTGGGCGACGATCGCCGAGCGGTACAGGCCGCCGCCCTTGGAGGCGTCCACCTTCGTGAAGAAGGCGGACACCTCCTCCAGCGCGGTAACGGCGTCCGTGTCGAAGCCCTTGGTGTCGCGGTTCAGCGCGTGGGCGGTGCCGCCGAGCATCCGTTCGGCGGCGAAGATCAGCGGGACGTCCCAGTGGAGGGACCATCCCCGCGGGTGCGGGGAGCAGCGAAGGCACTGAGCCTTTTCCAACCTCACTCCCGGCGACGACGGGGGGCGGTGATGGACTCGATGTGTTTTCGGCAGAGCCGGCGGAAGACTTTCGTGGGTGGAACGGTGCCCCGAGCCTGGTGTTCCTTGGAACGAGATCTGACGGTCTCGGCCAAGACGTGGAACCTCATGTCCAACTGACAGGGGCTGCACCATCCATTCCCTGACGGCGGGTGACACTTCGAAGTCAGGACTGATCACGCTCCCGGAGAGGACATGCGTAACCTCGCCTTGGAGATGCGCGGCTTCCTGGAGGCGGATCCGCTGGGATGATCCAAGGTGACCAACCGCTCGCTCCACCACGTACAGCCAATGCCCACCAACACCCCGATGGTACAGCCGCGTTGGAAAGGGTTATCTTCTCGGGCATGGATCATCAGGGAGAGTTTCGTCGGGCAGCGCTTGAGTTGGGCATCCCGGACGACGAGGTCAGCAGATTCAGCCAGCACCTTCGTTTGTCGATCGGGTTGTCCGGGGTGGGCGGTGGTTCTCCGGTCGGGCAGTTCGGTGGGTTGCCCCGGCTGCCGGTGGGCATGAAGTGGCCGTCCGCCGGGGACAGTCCGTTGCCGTTGCTCTTTTCCGTCGATTGTGGGGCGCTTCCGAGAGTCGACGGATTCGAACTGCCAGAGGACGGGACGCTGCTCTTCTTCGTGGACCAAAAGATGGACCATGAGGACAGTTCCGGGAGGTACGCGCGAGTCGTGTATGTACCAGACGGCACCGAAACCGCGGTCGCGGAAGCCCCCGGCTCCGTGTGTGTCCGCGAGCAGCTCGACGTCAGCGCCGAGCTCAGAGCCGAACTGCCCCTTTGGCTCCAGGAGGGCGACGAGGACGATGACTGGCACGAGTACTGGGAGGATCTCGATTGGGAGGACATGTCGCCCTTCCAGCAGCAGTTGGTCCGATACATGGAGCGTGACCTGCCGCACCTGGACGAACTTCGGGACCTGGCCCATGGCCTCTGGCCATCGGGCGCCGGCGTTGTCATCGGCGGGTATGCCGGTGACGAGGTGATCAACAGCATTGCGGAGCAGACCCTCGCGGGACGCGAGAAGGCAGGCGAGATCCCAGCCGCCCCGATCGCGAAATGGTATTCCCACCTGGAGAAGGAGAAGCACCGGCTGACGAGCGAATGGATATCGCTCGCCAGTGAAGCCCGGGTCTACGAGGAGTACTACACGAGTTTTGTGATCCGCCACGACGACTTGGCCGCCGCCAGGGTGGACAAGGCGCTAGCCGTGACCAATTTCGAGGCCCCGTGACCAGGTTCGACGCACCTCTCACACTGAACCTCTTCCAACCTGACGGGTGGTTGGGCTGGCAGCCCCGGCGGCGGGCATGAAGAAAGCTCCTGGTAGACGGATTCACGAGCAAGATCACCAGTCCGCCAGGAGCTTCCGCGTGCTTGCCTACCCGTCCGGCATCGATCTGTCCAGCCGCACTCTGCGGCATCTCTCCGGTCTCCTCGCAGGTCACCGCCGTCGGATCGATTCGCGCTGGCGCCGCCTGACCTGCGGCCGACAGACCCTGCTCGTCCTGGCCCACCTGCGCTGCGGCGACACCTACGCCCGCCTTGCCGCGGGCTTCCGCATCGGGATCGCCACGGCCTACCGCTACATACGCGAGGCCGTCGACCTACTGGCCGCCCTCGTGCCCACGCTGGAACAGGCCATGACGACCGTCCGGAAGAAGGCGTACGTGTTCCTCGACGGCACCGTGCTACCCATCGACCGCATCACCGCCGACCAGCCGTACTACTCCGGGAAGAAGAAGCACCACGGGATGAACGTGCAAGTCCTCGCCGATCCCGTCGGACGCCTGATCTGGCCCTCGGACGCACTGCCGGGAGCCACACACGACCTGACCGCGGCCCGGACCCACGGCATACCCGCAGCCCTCGCCGCAGACGACATCAAGTGCTGGGCCGACATGGCGTACCAGGGCTCCGGCCCTGCCATCCGTGTCCCGATCCGTGGCAAGTACCTGCGCGGCTGGCGCCGACGTCACAACCGCGATCACGCCAAGATCCGCAGCCTCGGCGAACGCGCCATGGCCATCCTCAAGTCCTGGCGGCTCCTGCGGAAGCTCCGCTGCAGCACCACCCGGATCACCGCCGCCGTCCGTGCCGTCGTCGCCCTCGAACTCGCCATCTGATCAAGATGGAAAGGCTCACTGCACCTGACTCGGGGCCAGGATGGGACCATCCCCGCGGGTGCGGGGAGCAGTCGTGGACCAGGAAGCACTCCCCCGCGGCGATGGGACCATCCCCGCACCCGCGGGGATGGTCCCTCACCATGACGGTGAGCTCGCGCGACCCGCAGCTGCTCCCCGCACCCGCGGGGATGGTCCCTCATCCAGTCGCTCTTGTGACCGAGCGGTGTAGTTGGCCCCATCGCCAAGTAACTCGCTCGGTGCCCCGCAAGAGTGCTGTGACTCTTACGGGGCCGGTGTGCCGCGGCACTTGTTCATCTGTGTCCGGCTGGCGTCAAGTGAAGGTGACGCCGCTGCACAGGGCGTACTTTTGATCCAAGTTGCCAACGTCTACGCCAGATTGCGCTTGCCGGGAGGAGTCCGTGTATCCCGAGGCGCGGACAGTGGGCTGGGCTGTCGTCGACCAACACCATCCACCACTCAAGATCGGCGAGTTCGGCCGTCGGAAGCCGGCTTCATTCAGTTGGCTGGTGAGCCGAGGCCGCCTTCGTCCACCACAGTGCCCCGGACGAAGGCGGCGATGTCCTCGATGCCAGGGTCGTAGTCACGGGAGGTATCCACGGCCTGGGTGGGGGCGTCAAACGAGACGGGCACGAAGGACTCCAGTGAATGCTCCCCGGCGGCGATCGATTCAAGCAGGTCTTGGTCGCCGTGTGCGGCACGGTGAGCGTTCTCTGTGACCCGCTGAATGATGCGGGCGTGGGCGACGGCGGCAGGCACGGTGCAGTGGATGATGCGGATCTGGGCGATGTGCGCCAGCGGTTCCAGGTTCGGCCGCCAGAGCCGGTTTTGGAAGGCGGCCTCGGCCACGACCGTGACCCTCGACTGCAGGAGAACTTTCAGGACCTCGAAGAAGGCGTCCAGCGTCGGGTAGTTAAGGGGGTCGTCTCCACCGCTTCGGTAGCCGGGCGTGGACATGACCATGCCTTGCTTGATCTCATCACGGATGATCGCGGGGCATCCGAGTTCGTGGGCGAGGCTGTGGGCGAGGGTGGTCTTCCCTGCACCAGGGCCTCCGCTCACGACGGCGAGCGTGGGCAGGGTCATGGCGTTTTCTCGTGAGTCAGCATGGTGCGGTGCCTGTTCATGTCGGTCGTCGGTCGGCAATGAGCTGAGGGCTTCTTGGCCAGGCGAAAGGCGATGGACCCCGGCTTACGTGATAGCCGGGACGAGGGTGCGGTGGAATTCTCGCAGCGTCGCCACGCCGTCGCGGAAAGGGTGAATGACCAGCGTGGCGAGCACGATCTTGAAAGCGGTATCAGCCAGTCGAGGCGGTCGTCGAGATCAAGACTTGGACACCCATGCCGAGGCGTACACGGGTGCGATACACCATGTAGCCGCCCTGGTCGAAACCGGTGGCCTGCCCCCTGCGAGCGACCAGTTCGGAGGTGGAGGCCAGGACCGCAGTCGGCGTCCAGGGTGCGTCTGACGCGGACCTTGCCGAGGGGGGGAGAGAGGGCGGTGGTGCAGTGGCAGACGGCGTTGTAAGCGCTGCCGGACGCCTCAGCCGCGAAGGTGTCGGCGAAGCGGGGCGGATGTCCAGGCGGTCGGCCACGACGTTTGCGGCGTGGACGGTGACGTAGTCGTCGTTCCTGCGTGCGGCGGGAGAAACGGCGATGTTCTCGGCGCGGTCATGGTGAGGTACAGAGCGATGGTGCATGGTGATAGTGCTTCCTACGAGTGGATCCTGGAGGGTGGTGCGGACCCGCAGGATCGGGCGGGTTGTCCAGCGGGCCAGAGAGCTCGTCAGCTGCGACGGCCAGGCAGGCGCAACCCCCTACCCAGCTGCCACATCTGGCCGGGCAGCAGCGCGAGGGTGGCGAAGACCCCGGTCATGTGCCCGAAGAACAGCATCAAGGCGGGCCGGAGCAATAGGCCGGTGACCAGAGCGACTCCGATCAAGGTCTCCGCGGTGCCCAGCAGCGGCATGGACACGGTCGTGGGCAGCTGCCCGCCGGTGAGCTTCGTCATGGCGGCGGCCGCGATCTCCTCGGCCGGGCTCCCGGCAGGGAAGAGCTTGAGCACCCCGAACCAGCAGTAAAGGACACCGACGCTGATGCGCAGAACCGCGGTGCTGCGCGCCCGGTAGTGCTCGGCCACGCGCTGTGTGGCTGTCCTTCGGGCCGATGGGGTGCGCACGGCGGGAAGGAGCCGGTCGCGCAGCAGGCGGCGAGGGTGGCTGGTCTGGAGCATGGGTCCTCCGTGAGGCGACCGGTCCGGCCTCGGCAACCGACCGGTGAGAGGGAGGGGGAAGGCCCCGCGAGGTGTGCGCCTCGCGAGGCCGGTACGCCGTGGTGTGGTTCAGCTGTGTCCCGCTGGTGTCACTTGAAGTTGACGTCGCTGCACAGGAAGTACTTCTGGTCCATGTGGGACGCCTTCCAGACGGTCACCACGACGTGCCGTCCGCTGTAGCCGGAGGTGCTGACGTCGGTGACGTAGTGCGCCTGGTAGGGGTAGCGGCCGGTCTTCTTCACCAGTTCGAGGTCGTCCCACCCGATGAGCTCGTACTCGGGGTTGAAGCCCTGCTTGGTGACGTAGACCTCGAGCCAGTCGGCGCCGTGCCGGGCCTCGTCGTAGAGGTCGACGGTGAAGTTGGAGCCGATGTCGGTCATCTTCCACGGGCCGGGACGGTCGAGAGGCCGGTAGTTCGTCTCGCCCTGGCCGCCGGCGCTGCAGATCTGGCCGTCGGGGATGACCTGCTTGTAGTTGTCGCCGGTGTTGTTGGCGTAGACGGCCTTCCACGCGCCGATGGCGTTGGCGTTCTCGTGGTAGGTGCGGTAGCACATGGGGTCCTGGGACTCGTTGGGCTCGGTGTAGCCCCAGCGCTGCAGGCAGCCGTAGTTGCGGGTCTCGGGAGTGATGACCGTGCCGTGTGCTGCGGCGGTCGGCGCTTGGGCGAGCATGCCGAGCAGGCTGGTGGCCAGGACTGCGGCGCCCAGTGCGGTGCGGCCGGCCGCGGTTGCGGGTACGCGGTTCATGATGCTTCTCCTCCGTGTCCTTCGGGAATCACAGGCCGAGCGTGGGCTCGGATTTACGTGCTCATGACAGGCTGTTGTGTGGCGTCAGATGCTGTGCGTGTCGCTCACCTCCCTTCGTGGGTGCTGCTTGCGGTGGGTGGAGTGGGTGAGCAGCTCGGTCGCGGACCATCGGCCGGGGCCCAGGACGGCGATGAGTAGGAAGGCCCAGCAGAACAGGGCCGCCTGCTCGCCGCCGTTCTCCAGCGGGAACAGTCCGTCGCTCTGGTGGTGGACGAAGTAGGCGTAGGCCATGGAGCCCGAGCACACGGTGGCGGCGGGCCGGGTGCCCAGGCCGAGCAGGACGAGGGCGCCGCCGACCAGCTGGATCACCGCCGCCCACCATCCAGGCCACTGGCCGGTGCTGGGGGGCTGCCCGTGCGGTCCGCCGAGTACGTCGAAGAGCGTTGCTGCCCCGTGGCAGGCGAACAGCAGGCCGAGCACGATCCGGAACAGGCCGAGCACCGGTCCCTGGTACCTGGTGGGTGTCTCCACGGTGATGCCCTTTCTGATCGGCGAGCGCTTCTTTTAGAGAGGAGCGGGGTGCGGGGGGGGGGTGGCCGCCGGCAGCGATGGGTCGCCGGCGGCGGCCACCGGGGTGGGTCAGGAGGTGAGAGTCCACCTCTGGCTGGCCCAGGTGCCGCAGTCCCACAGGTGCAGGCGGGCGCCGTCGGCGGTGCTCTGGCCTTCGATGTCGAGGCAGCGTCCGGACTTGACGTTCGTCAGGGTGCCGTTGGACTGGAAGGTCCACTTCTGGCTGTCCCAGCTGCCGCAGTCCCACAGGTGCGCCTTGGTGCCGTTGGCGGTGGCGCCGCCTTCGACGTCCAGGCACTTGCCGCCGGACTTCAGCTGCTGGCCGTCGAGCGCCCAGCTCATCGAGGCCACGTTGGCGCAGGCCCACTGCCGGACGGCGGTGCCGTTGGCGGTGGATCCGCCGGCACGGTCGATGCACTTGTTCGTCGCACCGTTGACGATCTTGCCGCCGGCGACCGGGTCGGGGTCGGGGTTGTTGCCGCCGGGGCCCCAGGCGTTCCAGTTGTCCCAGGTCTCGGCGTCGAAGCCGATCCGGCCGAGCTGGTCGGCTGCCCAGTTGTTGCCGGACTTGCTGATGACGGTGCCGCCGACGGTGTAGTTCTCCAGCTTCAGGCCGCGGCTGTCACGCGTTTCGTTGCCGAGGGTCACCTTCTGCCCGGCGCTGTTGGAGTACCGCTTGAGGAGGCTGACCTGGGAGGAGGGGTCGAGCTGGTTCCATGCGCCGATCTTGAGGTTCTTGACGTGGATGTTCTCGGTGCTGGACAGGGCGAAGACGCGGATGGCGCAGTTGGTCATGCCCTCGACGGTGATGTTCTCGAAGGTCATGTTCTTCACCCATGCGCCCGGGACGGCCGTGGTGGTCGAGCCGGTGTTCTCCCAGTGCGAGGAGGAGTTGATGATGCAGGTGTTGTACTTGACGTCCTTCCAGTACATCCGGTTGTGGATGACGTGCGTGTTGTTCACCCGGACGTTGTCGATGTTGCGCGGGGTCCAGCCCCACTGGATGACGGGGCCGTTCTCGTTCTTCCAGATGACGGTGTTATCGATGCTGACGTCGCTGTGGTACATCTTCAGCACGTCGTCGTTGGCGTTGAAGAACGTGTTCTTCATGGTGCTGCCGCGGTAGAGCTCGATGCCGTCGGTCTGCCAGTACCAGGACCCGACCTGCTTGTAGTTGTTGACCCGCATGCTGAAGGTCTGCTCGTCGCCGTAGACGACGAAGGAGTGGTAGGGCGGCTCGTTGATGGTCACGCCCTGCAGGTCCAGGTGCTGCTGGCGGCCCTGTGCCGACTGGAACTGAAGCATCTTCACGCAGCTGGAGTGGCAGTTGGACGCGCCGGAGAGGTGGTCGTAGTTGTTGTTGGTGTCCGCCTCGTAGACGTACTGCTCACCGGAGAGGACGCCCTGGCCGGTCACCTTGTACAGGCCCTGGCTGTCGTCGGGGAACCGAATGGCGCCCTTCACGTACGCGCCGGGGGCCAGGTAGACCCACTTGACCTGCTTGGGCAGCAGCGCGTGGTACTTGGAGGTCATGTAGTAGGTGCCGGGCCGGAAGTACACGATCTCCTCGCTGATCGTGTTGAGGTTGGTGACCTGGCCCTGCTGCGGGTAGTGGATGCTGCCGGAGGCCGCAGTGGGGACCAGCCGGTCCTTCTCCGCGCCGGCCGGGGCCGGTTCGGCGAAGATCATCATGGAGTTGCGGGGCTCGGTGTGGATGGCCCGGTTGCCGCCGCCGCCCTGGGTGGTCAGTTTGCCGGCGTCGGTCGCGGGGCCGGACATGTCGTTGTAGGCCGTGTACAGCTGCGGGTCGAATTCGACGGAGAACCGGTAGCCGGCCTCGCTGTAGGGCACCTTGACGCGCACGGTCTTGCTGTCGACGAGTTCCTTGGCGAAGTTCAGGCTGCTCGGCTTGATCTTGACCTGGTCGGCGGAGGAGATCGTCTGACCGGTGCGCAGGGAGACGTCGACCCACACGTCGGTCGTGTACTGGAAGGACGACCAGCTCATGGTGAGGTTCACGGACGAGGAGAACTCGGCCCCGTCCTCCTTGCTGTAGCCGATCTTGCCCTTGCCGCTGCGCGGGATGCTCATGTACGCGAACGAGTCGTACTTGGCCGTCGGGGCCGCCGCGGTGGCGACCTTCACGTCGTAGAACGACGACCGCCGGACCTTGTCGTTGGCCACCGGGCTGGTGGTGTTGAACTCGTAGTTGTCGTGCCACCAGGTCTTCAGGGCGGTGCTGTCCGCGGGTGTCGGCTCTGCAGCCGATGTGGCCCGGGCGTCAGGGGCGGGCCGGAGCGGGGGCGTTCCGGCCGCGGCCGTGCTGACGGGCACGATGACCGAGGCCAGTGCCAGTGCCAGCGCCAGACCGACGGCGAGCGCCGCCAGTCGTCTCAGTGCTGCTGCGGGCATGCTGATTGTCCTTCTCCTTGGCATGAGGGGGACCACCGCGGCTGTGCACCGCGGTCTGTTCGGGCGGCTCGGCCAGCGCGCAGGCCGGCGAGACCGCACGCATCAGAGGGAAGCGCGGCCGAGGCGGCCAACGGCGGGTTCCTACAGGTGTGCTTGGGGGCGGCAAACTGGGTGTCCCCGGCCGGTCCGGGCTACGTACACATGGTTGGCCGGATGCCCGGCGGATCGGCCGGCCACGGCCGCATCGCGGACCGGTGACCGGGCCAGCGCAGGAGACCTCCCTTCGGCAGGCAAGTTCGGGGTGGCGCGTGCGTCCGTGGTTCATCCGAGGGCACCAGGACACTCCGGTTCTCCGCCCTACCCGGGCCGGTGGACGCAGCACGCACTCCGCTGAGCGCGCCAACGGCGCAGACAACGGACCCCTGGGGTGCCGCCCAGGAGCCGGCTCTCGAGCCAGCGCCGTGCGGTCGCCAGATAACGTCCCGTCATTTCTTCCCCATGTCAACGAAATGAACAAGATTCACAGCCGCTCACCCCTCCCCGTGGCCGAACCAAGACCCCAGACCGGGACTTCTTACGCAGAAAGCAGGCGCCCGAGGCGCGATCACGGTTACGTAACACGCTGTTTTCTTTCTTGACGCACGAAAACTGGGGGGACAGACTCCCGTCATGTCCAGCCGGCCCGGACACCGGGTCGGCACCCGGAGCAAGGCGGGAGGAGATCACGGTGATCTTCCTGGCTCTGGTTGTGCCACGGTTTCGGCGTCATGGACGACGGCACGCACCGCATCGGGTTCGATGGAGGCGGACCGGACCGACCAGCCCTTGACCGACTACACCTTTGGAGGCGCGCGTGATGAGCCCGTCCAAGATCCGCTTTTCGGAGCTTGTCGGTGAACAGACCCGGGCGGAGATCTTCGCGACCGTCCTCACCTCGGGCCCCATCTCGCGCACCCAGCTCGCCCAGCGCCTCGGTCTCGTCCCCTCGAGCGTGACCCGGATGCTTCCCCCGCTCCTGGAGCACGACTACCTGCGCGAATCGGACGCCGCTCCCCAGGGGCGGGGCCGGCCGCAGAAGATGCTCCACGTCAATCCGGACAAGCACATCGTCGTCGGCACGAAGATCGGTCCCGCGCAGGTCTCCGGAGTGGTCACCGACATGGCGGCCAACGTCCTGGCCCGCGCCGAGGAACCGATCGCCGACTGCACACCCGAGACCGCCCTGTCCGCCGCTGCAGCCCTGACCAGTAGGCTCCTCTCCGAGGCGCCCGAAGCGGCGGACAGGGTACTGGGGCTGGGAGTCGGAGTCAGCGGACACGTCGACTCCGACTCCGGCATCTGCCGCTACTCGGCCCTGCTCGACTGGGACAAGGTCGACGTGGCCGGCCCGCTGCGCGAGGCGACCGGTCTGCCGGTCGTCGTGAACAACGACGTCAACACCCTGGTCGTCGCCGAGCGCTGGTTCGGGCAAGGGCGCGACGTCGACTCCTTCGCCGTCGTCACCGTCGGTCCCGGCATCGGCTGCGGCCTGCTGCTCGACGGAACCCTGTTCTCCGGCGCCACCGGCCTGGCCGGGGAGCTAGGCCACCTGCCGCTCGACCCCGCGGGCCCGATGTGCAGCTGCGGCCGCCGCGGCTGCCTGGAAGCTCTCGCCGGGGACCGGGCGGTCCTGCGCCACCTGCAGGATGCCGGTATCCCCTGCACCACGATCTCCGAAGCCATTGACCTTGCCCGCTCGCCCGCAGGCGGGTCCGCCCAGGCGGTCGCCCGCTCCGCGTTCGCCGAAGCAGGAGCCGCCCTGGGGCGAGGACTGGCCGGCATGTGCAACCTGCTGAACCTGCAAAAGGTCATCATCGCCGGAGAGGGAGCGGTCGCTCACGACCTCTTCGGCCCGGCAGCGACACAGGCGCTGGAGGCGCACGCGTTCTCCACGGCTGCCCGCGACTGCGACATCCACGTCGACCCTGTCCGCCACGACCTGTGGGCCCGAGGCGCCGCTTGCCTCGTCATCCGTGACGCGGTGGGCGCGGCCATCTCCTGACCCACGCCGCCGGCCATCACCACGGCCTGCCCAGCCCCTCCCTCTTCACTTTGAGTAACCGATTACACACGATGAGGTTTGACGTGCCGGAAAACGTAGCCAGCCCTGCCGACTCCTGGTGGAGCAACGCGGTGGTCTACCAGATCTATCCGCGCTCCTTCGCCGACTCCAACGCGGACGGCATAGGCGACCTCCAGGGCATCATCGAGCGCCTGGACTACCTGTCCGAGCTCGGCGTGGACGTGCTGTGGCTCTCCCCCGTCTACCCCTCGCCGCACGACGACAACGGCTACGACATCAGCGACTACCAGGACATCGACCCGCTCTTCGGCACACTCGCCGACTTCGACCGGCTCCTGACCTCGGTGCACGAGCGCGGCATGAAACTGGTGATGGACCTGGTCGTCAACCACACCAGCGACGAGCACGCCTGGTTCACCGCCTCCCGCGACGGCGGACCAGGCGGAGCGCATCGTGACTGGTACATCTGGCGCCCGCCGCGTGAGGGCATGGAGCCCGGAACGCCGGGAGCGGAACCGAACAACTGGGAGTCGTGGTTCTCAGGTCCCGCATGGACGTACGACATCGCCAGCGGCGAGTACTACCTGCACACCTTCTCCCGCAAGCAGCCCGACCTGAACTGGGACAACCCCGAAGTCCGCCAGGCCGTGTACGCGATGATGCGCTGGTGGCTGGAGCGCGGGGTCGACGGCTTCCGCATGGACGTCATCAACCTGATCTCCAAGGACCCGGCCCTGCCCGACGGAATCGTCCCCGAAGGCGCCCGCTACGGTTTCGGCCACCCCTACTACGTGTGCGGCCCTCGCATCCACGACTACATCGCCGAGATGCACCGCGAGGTCTTCGACCGCCACCCCCGCCGGCTGCTCACCGTCGGTGAAATGCCCGGCGTCACGGTGGAGGAGGCCAAGCTCTTCACCGACCCCGCCCGGCGCGAGCTCGACATGGTCTTCCAGTTCGAGCACGTCGGGCTCGACCAGGGACCCGGCGGCAAGTTCGACGTCCGTGCCCTGAAGCTGACCGAGCTCAAGGCCAGCCTCGGCCGCTGGCAGACCGGCCTGGGCGAGACCGGCTGGAACAGCCTGTACTGGAACAACCACGACCAGCCCCGGGTGGTCTCCCGCTTCGGCGATGACACCCCCGCCTACCGGGACCGCTCCGCCAAGCTGCTGGCCACCGTCCTGCACCTGCACCGAGGCACGCCCTTCGTCTACCAGGGTGAAGAACTGGGCATGGCCAACGCCCCGTTCACCTCCGTCGACGACCTGCGGGACATCGAGTCTCTCAACCACTACCGCGAGCAGACCGCGCAGGGAACCGATTCCGACGCCGTCATGCGGGGGCTGCGGCACCGCAGCCGGGACAACGCCCGCACCCCCATGCAGTGGGACGCCACCGAACACGCCGGCTTCACCGCCGGCACTCCGTGGATCGCCGTCAACCCCGATCACACGGACGTGAACGCCAAGGCCCAGCTCGCCGACCCGGAATCGGTCTTCCACTACTACCGGCGCCTGATCGCCCTGCGGCACACCGAGCCCGCCCTCACCCACGGCGACTTCCACATGCTCCACCCCGACCACGAACAGCTCTACGCCTTCACCCGCCACGACGCGGACCGGGGCACCGAACTGCTCGTCCTGGCCAACTTCAGCGGCACCGACCTCACCGTCGACCTGCCCGACGGCTGGGAGCACAGCGAAACCCTGATCGCCAACGTTCCCGCCACCAACCCGCTCACGCAGCCGCACACCCTGCAGCCGTGGGAAGCCCGCGTCCACCGCCGCCGCACCACCAGCTGACACCGCCCGCCCTTGTCGCAACGACGCACACCAAGGAACAGCCATGAACATCCCGCGCACCCGCTCCGCCCTTCGCAGAAAGCCGCTCCTCCTCGCGGTCACCGCCCTGGCCCTGCTGGCACCGCTGACCGCCTGCGGCGGCTCCGACGCCGCCGAGGGCGACGGCAAGACCCTTCGCCTGTGGCACTACGAGCAGGAGGACGGCGCCCTGAGCAAGGCATGGGACGCGGCCATCGCCGAATTCAAGAAGACCCACCCTGACGTCAAGGTCGTCTTCGAGCGCAAGACGTTCGAGCAGATCCAGCAGAACGCCGGCATGATCCTCAACTCCGACAAGGCGCCCGACGTCATGGAGTACAACAAGGGCAACGCCACCACCGGACAGCTCGCCAAGCAGGGCCTGCTCACCGACCTCACCCCCCTCGTGAAGGAACACGGCTGGGACAGGAAGATCAGCGAAAGCGCCTCCGTCACCGCCCGCTACAACGACAAGGGCGAGATGGGCGGCGAGAAGTGGTACGGCATACCCAACTACGGTGAGTTCGTCCTCACCTATTACAACGACGACCTGTTCAAGAAGCACGGTGTCGACAAGCCCACCGACTTCGAGAGCTTCGAAGCCGCGCTCGCGAAGTTCAAGGCCGCCGGCATCACCCCGCTCGCCAACGCCGGCAACGACCACCCCGCCAGCCACTGGCTCTACCTGCTCGCCCTGTCCAAGGCGAACAACACCTGGGTCGACAACTACCAGCGCTACCTGGGCAAGGTCGACTTCCACGGCCCTGAGATGACCTACGCCGTCGACAAGTACCAGGAGTGGCTCGACAAGGGCTACTTCGACAAGAAGGACGTCGGCCTCAAGGGCAGCGACATGGTGGAGCAGTTCGTCTCGCAGAAGCGGCCCATCATGGTCGGCGGCAACTGGTGGTTCGGCAGCCTGACCACCGACATCAAGAACTTCCAGTGGTCCACCGCCCCCTACCCGGGCAGCGAGAGGACCCTCGGCTCCGGCGGCAACAACTGGGTCATCCCCACCAAGGCCAAGAACAAGAAGCTCGCCGGGGACTTCATCGACATCACCATGTCCGACAAGATCCAGAAGCTGATCGGTGAGGAAGGCAACGTCCCGCTCGCCGCCAAGCCGGCCGACATCACCAACCCCAAGTCCCGCCAGCTCACCGAAGCCTTCGCGCAGACCCAGGAGAACGACGGCCTGGCCTTCTACCCCGACTGGCCCGTCGCCGGCTACTACGACACCTGGGTCGCCGCCACGCAGAACCTCATGAACGGCGGCAAGGCCGACTCCGTCCTCGACGAGCTCGCGGCTCCCTACGAGAAGTACCGCGCGACCAGGCCGTGACGTTCCCGACCCGGCCGTCGCCTCATCGCGCCGCCGGCCGGTAACCACGCGTTCCGGGGACGGCTGCCCGGGCCCCCGCGGCAGCCGTCCCGCCCAACCAGGAGCAACAGTGAAAACCAAACGTCACCCGCGGTCCACGGGCTATGCCGTCTTCCTCGCGCCGGGCCTGCTGCTGAGTCTGCTCTTCCTCGTCGTCCCGCTGGTGATGACCTTCTACTACAGCCTGACGGCGTGGCAGGGCATCGGCGATCCCGCCTTCATCGGCCTGGACAACTACACCCGCCTCTTCCAGGACGCCGACTTCTGGGCTTCCTTCCGCAACATCGCCTTCGTCATCATCGGCATCGCCGTCGTCCCCACCCTGCTCGGCCTGTTCCTGGCCGCGCTGCTGTTCGACTACATCGGCAAGAAGCACGGCGACGGCATCGTGGGCATCTTCCGCTCCGGCCTCTACCTGCCCCAGGTCATCCCCGTCGCCGTCACCGGCCTGATGTGGGGATGGATCCTCGCACCCGAAGGCGCCGTCAACAGCATCCTGGACACCATTGGCCTCGGCTCCCTCGCCGAGAACTGGCTCGGCGACCCCGACCTCGCCCTCTGGGTCGTCCTGTGCGTCCTCGTATGGATGCAGCTCGGCTACCCGCTCGTCCTCTTCATGTCCGGCCTGCAGCGCATCGACCCCGAACTCTACGAGGCCGCCGCACTCGACGGCGCCTCCTGGTGGCAGCGCTTCACCCGCATCACCGTGCCCATCCTGCGGCCCGAGGTCTACGTCGTCCTGGTCACCACCACCATCGCCGGCCTGAAGGTCTTCGCCCAGATCTTCGTCCTCACCGGCGGTGGCCCCGGAAACTCCACCCTCGTCCCCGCCTACTTCGCCTACCAGAACTTCTTCGAACGCGCCGACGTCGGCTACGGATCCGCGATCTCCAGCACCATCACCCTGCTCGTGCTGATCATCGCCGGAACGATGCTCACCCGCCAGGCCCGCGAGGACGGATGACCATGACCACCGACACCACCACCCCCGTCACGTCCCGGGCCAAGAAGACAGACATCCCCGGCCCTGCCGCCCCCACGGGCTGGCGCAGGAACAAGGCACCCCGCAAGCGCAGTGCAGGCTCCTACGCCGTCCTTGCCGCGGTCACCGTCTTCGTCCTGGCCTTCCTCGCCCCGTTCGCGATCATCCTGCTCAACTCCTTCAAGACCAGCGCCGACTACCGGACCAACGGGTCACTGTCCTGGCCCGAGCACTGGAACTGGGACATCATCGGCGACGTCTGGGAACGCGTCGACTTCACCCAGAAGCTCGTCAACAGCATCCAGATCAGCCTCGGCGTCGTTCTCATCGCCGTCGTCCTCGCCCTCTTCAACGCTTACGCCATCGGAATCGGCCGCGTCCGCTGGCGCACAGCCTTCCTCGTCTTCTTCCTCGGCGTCAACGTCCTGCCACAGGAAGGACTGGTCTACCCCATCTACTACCTGTTCAAGGAGATGGGCCTGTACGACGGAAAGCTCGGCTACACCATCCTCGTCGGCATCACCTACAGCGCCTTCGGCACCTACCTGCTCTCCTCCGTCTTCAGCAGCTTCCCCCGAGAGCTCATCGAGGCCGCATCCCTCGACGGCGCCGGCCGCTGGACCATCCTGTGGCGCATCATCCTGCCCATGAGCTGGCCGACCCTGTCGGTGATGTGCGTGTTCTTCTTCGTCTGGAGCTGGAACGAGTTCCTCTACCCACTCGTCCTGCTGATCTCCAACGACAACCAGACCGTCCCCCTCGGCCTGTCCGTCATGCAGGGCCAGTACACCAGCGACCCCACCGCCCTGAGCGCCGCCGCCCTCCTCGGCGTCATCCCCATGGTCGTCTTCTTCCTCATCTTCCAACGCACCCTCACCCGCGGCGTCACCGCCGGCGCCGTCAAGTAGTCCTCCCACAGGGGTCCCATACCACCCCGGATCCGGCTCGCACCTGCCCCGCCGCCGGATCCGGGGTTCATCTGTGCCACTTCGTCCGTCGGGACGGAGACGGACATCACTGGTTGTCTGGCTGGGTCTCGGTGGCTGCGATCTCGGCGACGTGATGGAGAGCAATCTGATACGCCTCAGCGTTCCCTGGTTGCTTCTGCCACGTGCGGATGCTGGCGGTGGCGGACTGCAGTGAGCCGAGCGGTATCCCGAGGTAGAGGGCGGCGGAGCGGCGGGAACGGCCGGTGGCCATCTGCACGAGGCGGATGGCCGCGTCCCTGCGCAGTTGCCGCTGCGGAGCGTCGAGTGCGTCGAGCGGAGCAGCCCAGTGCTCGGGCAAGGGTGCTGAGACGGTGTCAGGGTCGAGCCGGCCGCGGGGGGTGGCGGGCTGTGGGAAGAGGGAGGGCGGGCCGGCGGCCTTGCGGGGGGAATCGGACGCTCCTGCGGATCACCGTGGTCATGGAGGGTGAGCAGTGCTGGGCGTGATGCCGCAAGCGGATGCGGGCGGTGCTGGTCGAAGGCAGGGAAGACAGAAGGCGCGCAAGGGTGTGGCGTCCGGACGGGTCGTCGAGGATGGCCACGGTGACGTCCATCAGGTCGGCAGCCGCGAGCGGGTCTGCGGGCGGGTGTCCGAAGGTCCGGGCCACCCGCCCGTCGCCCAGCGCGGTCGTACGTTCCGGGTGCGGGCGGCGCAGAACCTCAACGTGCGCGGCGACCGTATCCATCGGCCCGAGTTCAAGATGAGGTCGCCGACCAGGGGGCAGGTTCCGCGTATGGCTGAGACGGTCGCGCGGACATCGTTGAAGAACTGCTGGCCGACACCTTTTGTCCCAGACTCGTCACCCCTTGATCGGCCCCGGTGGCGGCACTGGCAAGCCGCTCAGGGGCGTGTGCCATGGCCGATGTAGGCCGTACGAGCGGTCCGGTGTCCTGGTCGAGCGCCTGGCCGCATACAGCAGCTCGGCCGGTGCTGTGGCGATGGCGACACCGGATGGGGTGCAGGCGCTGTGCAGGGGCGGGGCGGTCGGCACGCGGGGAAGGCCGCCGGTGCCCTCAAGAAGCCGCCGCCTGCCCCCACCGACTCATCAGAAAGGGCGCCACAGAAATCAGTTCACCTGCGTGCGCACATCACCCTGCGGCTCCGGCCGGAGGAGGCGGTGCGCCGGGCGAAGCTCTCGGCCGTTCCCGCGGCGGGCTGACCACCAAGATCCACGTAGCTGCGGAGGGCCGCTGCCGCCCGTTGTCCCTGCTCATCCCGTCGGGGCAGCAGGCGGACTGCACTCAGTTCGAACCGATCATGGACAAGATCCGCATTCCCCGCACAGAACTCGGGCGACCCCGCCGCACCCCGGACAGCGTCTCCGCCGACAAGGCTTACAGCAACCGCAAGATCCGTGCTTACCTCCGCAAGCGCGGCATCCGGCACGTGATCCCCGAGAAGAAGGACCACAAGGCCGCCCGCCTGCGACGGGGGTCGCGCGGCGGGCGCCCGCCGGGCTTCGACAAGGCGCGATACAAAGATCGCAACACGGTGGAGCGGACGATCAGCAAGCTGAAGCAGTTCAGAGCGGTCGCCCCCCCGGCTATGACAAGCGCGGATACGTCTTCCTCGGCACTGTCACCGCCGCCGCACTCCTCATCTGGCTCCGCTCGTGACCACAGCGACGAACTGATTGTTGCTGCATCGTGCCCCGCCGCCGGGCCGAGGTGAGCGAAAACGGGTTGTGCCTGGGTAGATGATCAGCTTGGGTTCGTGCTCGTGACTGACTTGAACGATCTCGTGCGTCCGGACCGCTATCCGCGCTCCTCTCGCTATGACCCCGCCTGGTTGCTCAACCTCGACATGGGACCGAACCCGCTGTGGCTGCTGGAAGACCTCACCCGGGATCTTGATCTGCGTCCGGGGATGCGGATTCTCGACCTCGGCTCCGGCAAGGGCGCCACGTCGGTGTTCCTGGCCCGCGAGTACGGCGCCCAGGTCGTTGCGGCCGACCTGTGGATCGCCCCCGAGGACGCGGCAGCCGTCTTCGCCGAGGCGGGCGTCGGCGACCAGGTGAATGCCGTGCGAGCTGAGGCGCACACTCTGCCGTTCGAGGAGGAGAGCTTCGACGCCATCGTGAGCGTGGACGCGTTCGAGTACTTCGGAACGGCGGACAGCTACCTGCCCTACCTGACACGGTTCCTCCGCCCTGGCGGACATCTGGCGATGGCGACTCCCGCCATGACCCGGGAGGTCCGTGAGCTCGGAGTCATCCCACCTCACATCAAGAAGGTGGTCGGCTGGGAGGCGATCGCCTGGCACACGGCGGAGTGGTGGCGCTTTCAGTGGGCGATCACCGAGCTCGTGGAAGTCACCTCCGCGTGGTTGCCGCAAGACGCCTGGCGGGACTGGCTGCTGTGGGCCCGGGCAGCGGCCGAGCACACGCCCGACGGCCGGAGCGCGAACCAGCCCGTCATCGACATGCTCACCACAGACGGCGGAGAATTCCTCTCCTTCGCTCTGATAACTGCACGTAAGAACTGAGCAGACTTCACGCCGTCGGCAATTCTGTATCTCCGATCGTGATCGGAGATACAGAACCATAGGGCCTGTCTGACAAAGTTCGGTCTCCGGAAAGCAGTCAGCTGAGCCGGGTGGTGGCGTACGCCTCGATGGCGTCGCGCTGGTAGGCGGCCAGGCCCGGTGCGATCGCCTCGTACGCGGCGCGCCAGGCGCTGTTGTCCACGCAGGACCGCCCGATGGTCCGGTACTCCTCGGCGGAGACGGGCCGCAGTTCGGTCATGGCCTGGTACTGGGCGTCGATCTGGGCCTGCACGGGCGCGGCGTCGGCCGGGTGGCCGGCGGCCATCAGGTCGGCCAGCAGGATCATCTGTGTCGTGCGCTCGCGCTGTCCGGCCTCGATGTCCTGTGGGGTCATCGCGGCGACCGTGCGGGCGACTTCCTCGGCGTGCTCGGGGAAGTCGCGCAGGCTCTCCTGGTACTGAAAGGGCTGGATGCCCTCGAACAGGTTCTCCGGTCGGTTGATGGTCATGGGATTGCCGTCCTTCCTGGAATGTTCCAGTTCGGCGATCGTGCGGGAGACGGTGCCGGCGAGGGCGTCGAGCCGGTCCCGCTCGGCGAGCAGCCGCCGGTGGTGGCCGCGCAGGGCGTCCACCTCGTCGACCTGCTCGGCCAGGATCCGGCCGACCTCGGGAAGCCCCACGCCCAGTGCCCGCAGTACGAGAATCTGCTGCAGCCGCAGCAGCTGGTGCTCCTCGTAGTAGCGGTGGCCGTTCGCCCCGATCCGGGCGGGCGGCAGCAGGCCGACCTCGTCGTAGTGCCGCAGGGTGCGGGCGGTCACACCCGACATCCGAGCGACCTCCGCGATGGGCCAGTCCATCGTCCGCTCCCTCACGATCGCGTCACCGGGCCGGTTTCTCCGGCCCTGTCAAGGACGGTAGAAGCTGCCGCAGCGGCAACCGCAAGCCCGCACCCTCACGATCTGGATGGCCGCCCGCGACTGTCCCCGACGACCCAGCCAGCACACCAGTGACTTCCAGAGCACGGCCTAGCGCCGCATCAAGCTCAGCCCGTTGCCACCGGAGCGGTTGGCAGGGTTGTCGCTGCCCTGCGGCCAGGTCGCCACCATGGCGACATCCCCAGTTGAGGTCGCCATCGTTGGTCCAGCCGTTGAAGGTACGCCTCTGTGCGGCGACGCAGATGCCACAGGGCTTGTCGCCATCGTCGTACCGGCTGGGTGTCCAGCTCCGCGCCGACGCGTGAGGCCACGTGGGCGCGACCATGCCTCGGGCGGAGAGTCCATGGCCGGCTACGCGGTCGGATGCGCGAGTCCGCGCGATGAGGGGCCGGAATGACCGACTCACCGTCGGCCGAGGTGGACATGGGCGTCGGAGCGAGCAGCCGTGGTGCCAGACGTTCAGACCGGGTCACTTCCTATGGAGCGGGTGGACGCTTGACGCAGCGGCCTGGTCGCTCCCCGACGCCGACAGGTTCCGGCCGTGCGCTTCGTGGCAGTTGCCCCATGTCCCCGCTCCCTGTCACGGAGGAAGGCGAGCGGGGCCATGGGGCGGCTCTGACTACCGGGCTCCCAGCTCGGCCAGCAGGTTCCTGTATGCGTCCGGGTGCTGCTCCCGCATGACGTCCATCCACACCCGGGCTCCTTGAGCGAACGTCTCGGGACTCATCTTCTGGTGAAGGTGGTGAACGCAGTAGAAGGCGTCGTCGTAGGGGAGCCGCTTCGGCTGCTTCGGCTGCGCCGCTTCCGCGTTCGCCGTGCCGGGTTCGACTGGGCTGGTGCGCGGTTCCGGGAAGATGGACTCGGGAGCCTGATCACGCTCCGCGGGCGGCGTGACGGCCTCGGAGCGAAGCGGCGAGGCAGGCGAAGCGACCGGGGAAGCAGTCGGCGAAGTGGGCGGTCCGGTGGGCGCCTGCGGGATTATCACGCCGTGATAATCCGCGGGGCCCGACGAACGCTCGACGGCCTCGTGCGGCTGAGTCTCCGCCTTGATGCGGGCCGCTTCCGCTCGTTCGTCCGCTTTGGCCCTCTGTTCCTCGGGGGACAGTTTGCCGAGGTTGCGGACGTGCTCCACCTTCCGCGTTCCGGTCACCAGATCCTTCTGGAGCTCGGGAGTGAGCTTCAGAAGGGACAGCTTGCTGGAGATGGTGTTCTGCGGGATGCCCAGCCGTTTGGCCGCTCTGGTCTGGGAGCCGTAGTAGTCGACCAGGGTCTTGAGGGCGTGGGCCTCCTCCAGGTCCGTCATGTCGTCGCGGTGGTAGTTCGCGACGAACGCGGCCTCGAGGAGGGTTTCGTCGGTGGCGACCCGTCCGTTGTCGACGCGGACCGGGATGGTGGCCATGCCGACGCGGCGAGCGGCCTCGAGGCGGCGGTGGCCGTCGACGACGATGTACTTCGCTCCGTCGTCGAGGTCGTCAGCGCGGTCCGGCCGGTTGCGCAGGTAGGCGTCGACCGTGGCAACGGCGATGGGGATGATGATGCCGACCTCGCGGACGCTCTGTACCGTCTCGTCGAGGTTGCGCAGGTGGTTGCGCGGGTTGTCGGGGTTGTCGCTGATGCGGGTGACCGGCAGCTCGGTGATGGCCGCCGTGGTCGACTCCTCGCCCGCGATGGTCTGGTCGATGAGGTTGCGTCGGGAGGACCGGGCGCCGCGGGCTGCGCCGAACGCGGGTGCCGATCCCAGGGTGTCGGCCTTGCTCACCGGGTGGCTCCCCTCGCTACCTGCCGCATGGCTTCCGCCTGATCGCTGTGTGGCGCGTAACTCAGCAGCGGCATCCGCTTGCGGACCGCTTCCCGTTGCTCCTTCAGGTCGCCGATGACGGCGAGGACCTTCGGGTCGCCGAGCGACTTCCAGTTGTCCAAGGAGGAGGTGGCGACGTAACCGCGGCGGGAGTCGTAGAGGTTGACGACCAGGCCGAGGTAGTCGATCTCGAGGGAGAGGTCCTCGCAGAGGTCTTCGATCTGCTGGGCGAGCATGCCGTAGGCGGTGGCGGAGGAGTCCTCGGCGAGTACGGGGATGACCACCCCGGAGCCGCCGGCGGCTTCGCCACGGCGTCGGCGCCCGTAGTAGAGGGCGGCGTCCATGGCGATGCCGAGGCTGGGCGGGCAGTCGACGATGATGACGTCGTAGTCGGATTCCAGGGGGCGCAGGGCCAGTTCGAGCGCGGCCTCCTTCTGGAAGCCGCGCTTCTGCATCGCCACAACGGCGATCTTCGCGTCGAGAAGGAAACCGTCGAAGCAGGCGGGCAGTACGTGCAGGCGCTTCTCGAACCGCGGGTCCTCTATCACCACGACGAGATCGCGCAGATCTCCTCCGCCGTCACCGCACATGTGCGAGACCAGGCTGTCGTGATCGGGCTCGATCTGGGGGACTCCGAGCTGTTCGCTGAGGTGTCCCTGCGGGTCGAAGTCGACGACCAGGACGCGTTTGCCCGCCTCGGCGTAGGCCTCGCCGATGCCGGCGGAGATGGCGGTCTTACCGACCCCGCCCTTCTGGTTGCCGACGATCTTCCGTTCGGGTTCGGTCCCGCGGGCACCGTGCTGGGGGGAGGGGTTCGCGTCGAGCCAGCCACGGATCGACTGGGCAAGACCCTGGGTGTAGGAGACACCGCGATCGGCACAGGTCTCTTTGAACCGCTCGTACAGCCCTGGCGGAAGCCAAGTGGAGAACGACCTCGCGCCGGCGGTGTCCACTTCGGCCGCACCGCTCGTGCTGTCACGCCAGTCGTTGATGGCCGCCTCGACGGCATCCTGGATGTCCAGGCTGAGTTCGGCAGCGCGGACCTTGAGTGCTTGCTGGAGCGCGGAGGGCAGCTTGGACGCTACCTTTTCCCGGTCTCCGTCGGGGTAGGGGGAAGCCATGACGTCAGCATACTGACTTCTATGGGCGTGATGACACCCGCTTTGCAAGTTCTGACGCGGTTTCACCCAATGGGCGTCTGACCAGACTCACTGAAGGTGGGCCAGTCTCAGTCGATCTGTGCCGTCCGGCCTTGCGTCCCGGTCGATCTGGCCCCATCTTCCGATCCGTCTCGCTCCGTCTGAGCCAGTGTCGTGCCAGGCTTCCTATGGTCGTCGTACGTGGTCAGCGCCGGGTGGAGGCGGCTGGTGAAGACTGAGGACTTCTCGCTGGAGCAAAGTCGACGGACGTGGTGAACCGAGCTGCACAGCGGGCCGCTTGAGGCGATGTGGCCGGCGCGTTTCGAGGCTGCCAGGCAGGAGCGGACGTTCCCGTCGTACCGGGGGCAGCGCGACTTGCCCAGCTGGTACTGGCTGCTACCAGTGGCGAGTTGATGAGCTTCGAGTCGTGGAGGGAGCGCGGTCACCTGATGCGGCTGGACGCCGGGCTGAACGTGGTGGCCGTCGCGTCACAGCCGATTCGGCGTAGCTGGAGCCCACCGACCACCCTCTCGCAGCCGAACAGCGGGCCGGCATCACCATGCATCGCGTGCGTGAATCGCCGAAGCCGTTCTCCACCCCACCGACAGCGAATCCAAGTGACGTCGCACCTGCTGCTGACCTAGCTTTCCGCCCATGACCACCCCGGACGTCGGCACTGCCGACAAGGCCGGCGTGACGATCCGCTGCCAGGACAACGTGTCGGTCGGTGTGAGGTTCGCCGATCGGTTCAGCTTCGACGAAGACTCCGTGCACTACGCCGTCGAACTGCAGGCACCAGGCCTGGCCGCCCGAGTCGATGAGGTCGTCGCCTGGATCTGGGACAGCGACCTGGCCCCTTTCCTGGAAGAGCTCGCCGCTGACTACCGGGGATGGGACGGCGAACGGAGCTGGCAGACCAACGACCGTGACCTCGCGGTGTCAGCCGTCTTCCGGTCCGGCGGATACGTCGGACTGACCTGGACCTTGCGTCCATGGCCGCAGGCCGCCGGCGGCTGGAGCGCCTCGGTAACCACCTGGCTGGAGGCCGGTGAGCAGATGGCTTCCCTGGCGGCCGATGTCCGGCACTTCCTCGCCGGTGAGCCACGGTGACAACTGGCATACGCATCACCTGGACGCTGGGGGAACATGGGTGGGCCGACTGCGCCGTTGAGGACCACCAGGCGAAAGCAGAGCTGACCGCTTCCTGCATCAGCAACGCACCCGAAGAGTTCCTGACGGCGGTGGCCCGGATCGTCACGGGCGAGACAGAGACCCGCGCCCAGTTCGAGGCCGAGCCGACGGCTTACCGATGGATCTTCTACCGCGAGGCCGCGGATGTCTGGATCCGCTTGCTCGAACTACGTCACGGCAGCGACCACGACAACAGGGGCACCGAGATCTGGTCATCCCAACTCCCCATCGACGCACTCGCCCAGGCTGTGGTCCGCTGCTTCGACGAGGTGGCCCGGACCAACGGCGAGAGCGGCTACCGAGGCAAACGGTGCGAGCACTTCCCTCGAGCCGAACTCGAAGCCCTCAGACGCCTCTGGCACGCTCACCGCCACGACGATTGGCACATCGCCACAGACCCCAACTGCTCAGGTTGAGTGAGACAGACCAGCCTTCGCCGTCTCACTCAAGCTGAACCACCCCAGGTCACGGCTTCACGATGGCCCACGCCCACTGAGACGGGTCATCACCCAACGGGCGTCCGGCCTGGATTATCACGCCGTGATAATTGCCTGCCTCAGCCGGTGCGTGATGCTCCCGCTGGTTCGCTCGCGGAGAAGCGATCCGACTCTGGAGTCGGATCGCTTCAGTCCTGGCCTGGCTGCTGTACTCGGGCAGACGATGAACAGTCCCTATGACGAGAGCATGACGAGAGAGGCGCAGAGACCGTTGAGTCTCTGCGCCTCTCTCAACTGGTGTGCTTGCTCAGCCGGTCGGCCGGCTCAGCAGGGGGACCACGACTTGACGCGCGGTTGCTGCTTCGCCCAGACGGAAGAACTTCACCTGACCCATGGTGTGCGTGCACTCCAGGTAGCCGGCCGCCTCAAGCTCACGTCGTGCCCGGGAGAAGTGCGGTGCGGGTACGCCGATCAGCTCAGCCAGCTCGGCCGCGGTGCGCTCGACGCTCGTGTCCAAGCCGCCCAGGATCGCGTAGGTCATCAGCATGTTCTGCTTGAGGTGAGAGAGATCGCTTATACGCGCCTGCAGGGCTTCGAGCTCTGGGTATGGACTGTTGCGTGCCATGGTCAGGCCCTTCGTCGCTGCGCCGGACGGCCCGGCAGGGTCGGCAGGTGGTAGGAAGCTGCCTCTTCGGACTGTTCCCGTCCGGAGAGACTGGAGACGATGTGCGGAGTCACCCGGTACTTGATGGTCCGGCCGATCACATCGGCCACCAGGAGCATCTTGTGCTCGGCGAGCTTCTTCGCCATCCTCCTCGTCGCTTGCGGGGTCAGTCCGAGGAAGTCGGCGGCCTCCACTGCCGTGGCGCCACCCTTCCCGTTGTACGTCATGATCCCGCAGTAGAAGAACAGCCGAAACTCGTTACCGGTGATTCCTGAATCAGCCGCGAGCATGGCGAGGACTCGTTCGAAGCTGAACTGCCCGTGCCGTCCGCCGAAGGCGTAGGACCGGCGTGGGGCGCTCTCGTCTTCTGGTTCCAGCAGCTCGTGGACCTCACCAGTCGCGGTGTTGACCAGCGCGCGGCTGCGTCCACTGCGCCCCTGATTTGGCACTTGCGACCCCTGACCTGGGCTTGTCTCTGACAACCGGGACATTACCACTGGCGACATGTCGTGTGGGGTAACCGAAGGAACGTGGCGTTTCCTTGACGTACCCGTCCCGACAGGTCGCTGAGGGTCATCGAAGGAATCCTGAGGTTCCTTCGATGACCTACTGCGTCATGTCGCCATGGGTCATCGAAGGAACTGCTCGGTTCCCTCGATGACCACTGACGACATGACCACTGACGACATGTATCGGCATCCTAGGATGCCTATATCGGCACTCTGAGATGCCGATATAGGCATCCCTGGGTACCAATCAAGCAAGCGTTTCCGCAGGTCAAAGCCATGCGACGGCTACGCACTCTCCATGCAAGGGAAGGTCTTTCAAGGAACCCGCCGTGGGGGAGGCCCTGCGGTACTCGCGCAAGCGCTCCGTTCCTCGGGGTGCCCCTCAGGCCATCGGCTCACCTCACCTTGTGTTACTTACCGATCTCAGCAGTTACACAACGTGGCGGAGGTCCGATGTGGGTGAGGAGGCATACGCGCGCCAGCCCGGGAGTCTGCAGGTATGGCTTTGGCGGGCTTTCGCTGGCTGAGGATCGAACTCTGGTTGTAGTGCGTACCAGCATCGTCCTCGTTTGTGCTGGGGACGAGTTGGTCCCGTTGCGTACCCACTTCCTGAGGGGTGAGCAGGGGATGCACTCCCCTGGGAGCCACCGACGTCTGCGGGTAACGGGGGACAGGACCTCACCCTCCACGGAGGTCCGGCCTGGATTATCACGCCGTGATAATCGTCGGTCTCGCCATCGACCACCGCACCCGTCGGCCCCGGCCTCCAGGGAGCTGCGACGATGCTCCTCGTTTCAGGGGAGGGCATGTGGTCGTCGTCTTCGTGTGTGCGGGGTGCGACGCAGAGTTGCCCACATTGCTGCCCCAGGTCGTCCTGCCGGTTCAAGCGCGTCAGAGATACGGCAACGGGGGCCGGCTTCCTGTGCTCATGGAGCCGGGCGGGTTCGCCGAGGAGCTGGAACCGCGGGGCCGCTGTGGCACAGGCGGGAGGAGTTCGGTCCGAACGGAGCGGTCGCCCGCGGCATTCACGCGTCGGTTGACGAGCTGTCGGCCGGCGCACCCGGCGCGATCGTCATCGCCCCCGGAGACACCCGTGGCACGTGCTGATCCCGGGAAGAGCAGCGGCCATTGCTGCGTGGCTTTGTTCATGAGGTTGGGTTATGGCCCGAAGTCCGTCCTGGCCCACTGTCCCGAGTTGGACGCTCTCGCCGGGCGCGTCCGTTCCTTCGGGCAGATGCTCACCCAGCTTCGGGGAGAACGGCTCCCCGAGTGGATCGCGGCGGTCCGGGCCGACGACCTGCCCAGCATGCGCACCTTCATCAGCGGCCTCGAACGTGACCTCGCGGCCGCCACTGCCGGCCTGACTCTGCCCTGGAGCTCAGGCGTCGTGGAAGGCCATGTCAACCGCATCAAAATGATCAAACGGCAGATGGACGCGTCGGCTCCAAGCTCCTGCGCAAGCGAGTACTGCTCGCTTCGTGACCTTGGACCATGGGATCCCCGCATACTGACGACCATGACGTCAACGATCCCGCCCGAGCCGAAGCGCGCGTCCTTGACGGTGGCCGGGCGTCGCCTGTCCTTCCTCGACTTCGGCGGTCTGGGTCGTCCTCTACTCGCCCTGCACGGGCACTTCGGGGAAGGCCGCACCTTCGCGCACCTGGCCCGGGAGCTGAGGAACTCCTGGCGAATCATCGCGCTCGATCAGCGTGGACACGGCCTCTCCGACAGGTCTTCCGATTTCTCCCGCACCGGCTACGTCGAGGACGCAGCGACGGTGCTGCAATATCTGGAGATCCACCGGGCGGCCGTACTCGGCCACTCCCTGGGCGGCGTCAACGCCTACCAGCTCGCGGCCCGGTTCCCCGGACTTGTGGACGCACTCATCGTCGAGGACATCGGCGCCGAGGTCGATGACGACTTGTCCTTCAGCCTGACCTGGCCGCACCGGGCACCGACCCGGGCCGAACTGTTGGAAGACCTCGGGGCCTCGGCGCGATACCTCATAGGCGCCGTCCGTGAGTATCCCGATGGATGGGGCCTTGCCTTTGACCCGAAAGATATGAATGCCTCGCAGCAGGAGCTCAACGGGGACCACTGGAACGACTGGATCTCCAGCGACTGCCCAGCCTTGCTTGTCCGCGGCAGCCGGAGCACAGTGCTCAGCGCGGAGCACGCGAAGGACATGGCGACGCGGCGCCCCCATACCCAGCTCATGGAACTTCCCGCCGGACACACCGTCCACGAGACCGTCCCAGACGAGTTCGCCGCAGCTGTCAACGAGTTCCTCGGTTCGCTGTGAACCTACCGAATGAGAGCTTCAGCCGGTAACCCACCGTAACGGGCCACAAAACCTGAGCCAGAACCGCACTTCGCGAAGCACCTCGACGGGCACGACTCGAACAGGCAGCAGTACTAACGGAGCGTGGTAGTCGGCGCTGGCACTGGAGCTTCGTCGAGTGGCAGGCCTCTCGTTGACAGGCCAGTGGGTTCCCAGTCCCGAATGGGGACTGGGACCCCAGTGAGGATGCCGGTCAGACCTCCGATTCGAGCAACCAGCTGAGCGGGGTGTCCTCGTTGCGGTCACCGGCGGAGGTCTTCATCCGGCCCACGCTCACCTTCGCGGTGTCGTTCTCGAGATGGAAGCCGACCCTGTAGCCGGCGGCGGTCACGTCATACGTCTGGACGGTCCAGGCGCCGTTCCTGTTCACGCCGACGCGCACCTTGGCGTCGCTGAAGTCCGCGCCGAAGGACAGGTAGAACTTCTTCCAGCCGAACGTCACTCCGTTCGGGGGAGGCGGCACGATGAGGCGGACGTACCGGGGATGGATGAGCTTGCCACCCTCGTCGAAGGCGAAGCCGTGGGGGAGGTCCTCGGTCTGGAACGAAGGCACGAAACTGTTCCTTCCGTCAGCGTCGGCCGTCCGCAAGCTGCGGACGAACCCAACCACCGGAACAATCAGCCACCCCGAGCGCTCCACACCACCTTTGGCCCGAGCGCATCAACGGCCTCCGGTCATTGGCGTCAACCGGCGTTTACCGCAGGCCCGACTGGCGCCAAGCGCCTGGGCCCTTGACGTTGTGGATCCGTCACTCTCATAAACCACCGCCTGCCGCACGTTGGTATACGCAAGCTGACGCGAAAGCACTCTGCCCGCCTTCACCCACACAGGTGGTCTTCCGGGCGCCGCATACGGCGGTCGACAGCTGCTGATGATCGAACAACGCCAGGACACATGCTGCCGAAGTGCTGAACAACTGCTGAGCAGCCTCGTGCACAAAGCCAGCTGCGGTCTCGACGGAGCCGACGGACCCAACATGGCTTGCGAGGCGTGCGGGCTGCCTGTGGTGAGCCGGATCGATGACTGCTCGCTCTGGCAAGCGGTGTGGTTCACCCCGAACGCCGTACGTCATCGGTCCGTGGCCAGCGCGTGTCCTCGTTGGATGAGTTGCAGGCCCTGCTTGGCGAGCCCGCCCGCCAGCGATCCACCTCAGATGACTGGAGCGAAGTCGAGCACATCACGCCCGCGAGTGCCGCTCGGTCGGGGACGCGTAGCCGTCCGGGAAAGCGGTGGCGTCACCCTGGCGGCTGCCGACCGCCCGCGACCGGGGCTGCGGGAGATCCTCGAGAATCTCCCGGCGTACGTACGCACCGGCCCTCTTCTGAGTACCGGCTGGAAGCACCGAAGCACACCTTCCCCGGCGTCTCCGGTGACCGTGCCCCACCTCGGTCGAGCAGAGCCGGTGCACCGAATTATCACGCCGTGATAATTGCCTGCCTCAGCAGATCCGTGACGCTCCCGCTGCTTCACTCGTGGAGAAACGATCCGACTCCAGAGTCGGATCGCTTCACGGCACCGCCCCTTCAGCTGCCGACGGCTCGCAGGTGACGTCCGGCCTGACCTCGGTCCTCGAAGAGTGCGGGGGCAAGGCGGTAGTGCTTGACGCTTCCCACGCTGCCGGTCACCTCCAGCCAACCCGCCTCGAGCAGCTCCTTGCGGGTGCGAGAGAGCACCGGCGGCGTCATCCCCGCTGTGGCAGCCAGTGTGCTGGCCTTGATCATCACTGTTCCGTCGGGACGTTGCTCCGAGGACGCGTAGAGCATGACGACGATGCGCTGGTTCGGGCTGAGGATGCGCCCGGTCTTCTTCAGCAGGTACTGCACGTCTGCCGCGTCATGAATCCTCATCAGGCCTCGCCCTTCTTCCCACGCCGACGAACACGGGGCTCACGCACCTTCGTCTCCGGAGGGTTCCAGTCCTTCACGGCTTCGCGGTGCGCGAAGCCGGTACCGATAAATGCAAGGTAAGGCGTGCACCTGTAGAAGGTGGTCCGCCCCAGCCCGCCCGCCTCGACAAGCAGCCGAGCCTGCTTGAGAACTTTCACTGCCCTGGACAAGGCATCCGCGCTCATGCCCAGTTCTTCAGCGATGGCAGAGCCCGTACGCATGATGGCCTCTTCGCTCGTCTCCGTGGCGAACCAGTACCAGACGAGGACGCGAAACTCCCGGTCGGTCAGGCCCGAGGCCGCCGAGGCGAGTTCCCGGCCCTTGCGGATGCCCACGTTGATGTGAGCTCCGTCGAACGCGTAGTTGGCGCGGTGTACCTCCTCGACCTCTCCTGTGTCCTGATCGACCAGGGCGAGGATCTTTCGCGCCTGCTCTGTCATGTGGGGGCCGTCCCTGCAAGTTGGTATGGGGCCGGCAAGCGATCGGACTCGGGAACGGATCACTTACCAGGAAGAGCATTACCACATTGCTAAGCGAACCCGCTGCACAGTCGGATCGGCGTGCGATGAGCGAAGAGGGACGGAGTGTGCACATAGCTAAGTGACCCGACTCCAGAGTCGGGTCAATCCGATCCTGGAGTCGGGTTGATCCGACTCCAGGATCGGGTAACCCGACTCCAGGATCGGGTATGCCGATCCTGGAGTCGGATCACCTCACACGTTTCCGCAGGTCAGAGGCGCTTTCGGGGTTACGCTCTCTTAATACATCAAAGTGCCCAAGGTTCCGCATCCTCGGGGAGGCCCTCCGGGCCGTCGCAAGCGACGGTCCTCGGGCGTGTCGTGCGTGGGCCGCTGTTGACCCGCGGTTTGACCGGGGCTCAGGTGACGTAGCAGCAGGAAGGCGTGGCTGGTCGGGTCTGTGGCTGAGGTGGCACACGCGCGCCTGTACGGTCGGCTCACTCGCCGTCGTGGCTGACTGGTTTGTGGCTCAGGACGTACACGTGGTTCTGGGTCAGGCGAGTTGCGACGGTTGGCGCTGGTACGTGATCAGCGGGTGATCAAGGGACACTAGGGGCTGTCCGGCGGAGCATGTGACCTCCGGGGGACCTGTTCGTTGGCGTGTTCATGCTGCGGGAAGATCGAGGAGTGGGCCCGGCTGAAACCGCATCTGCTGAAGTCCGGGGAGCGCGTCAGCCGTTGGGCTGGCCACCGCAGGGTCATCAACGGGATCCTCTACCGTCATCGGACCGGGGTGCCGTGGCGGGATCTGCTTATGCGCTTTGGGAAGTGGAAGACCGTGTACGAACGGCACAGACGCTGGTCGGCGGAGGGCACGTGGGACAAGCTCTTCGCGTCCGTCCTGGCCGACGCCGACGCGGAAGGCGGCATCGACGGGTCCATGGTGAGCGTGGATTCCACCACTTGCCGGGCTCAGCAACACGCTGCCGGAGCGCGAAGAAGACCTCCGCGAGTGCCGGGGAAAAGACGCACGCCACGGCAGCACCGCCACGACGAGGGCCTCGGACGCTCCCGGGGCGGAGCGGGCCTACGTCCTCCACGGCACGGTCACCGTGGCAGCGATCCGACTGTGGCTCCGCTCATGACCTGCACGACAGGTCTTAGCTGCCGGTCCGCCCGTCGACGAGCTCACGCACGACGTCGAGGTGGCCGTTGTGGCGGGACGTCTCCTCAATGAGGTGGAGGATCACCCACCGGAGGTCGACGTGGCGGCCGTCGCTGATGGGACGCTTGGCCGTCGAGTCCAGGTCGTGTTCGGACACCAGGCGACGGTAGCGGGCGCTCTGCTCCTCGTACTCGGCGAGAAGCTGGGGCAACGGGATGTCGACTGCTGTCCGCATCTCAGGGTCGGGATCATCGTCGGTCGCCTCGGTGAGCGGCCCCGCGAGCTCCTCGCCCAGAAACATCACTTGGAACCAGTAGTACTCGACCCAACGCAGATGGCTGATCAACCCGCACAACGTCATCAGCGGCGAACTCGGGAGCGGGGCCTTGCAGGCGTCTTCGGCGGACACGCCCGCACACTTGGCGCGCGCGGTGTCACGGGCGTAATCGAGGAAGGTGACCAGCTGCGCACGCTCGTCCCACGCAGGGGGCGTGTCGGTTCGTTGAGTCATCGCCAGGAGTTTCCCGCAGTTCGGAACGAGTGTCGACCCAATTGATCGGAAGCACCGTCAAGTGCCACAGCACCGGCCGTGCTCGAGGAGAGCCTGGCAAGATCCGCCGTCAGGCCACTACCCGTCCTCATTCCCCCTACCGTGGGCGGGTCTTGAACGGCAACGACGAGGCCGAGCATGTTGCCGTCGGGGTCGCCGAACCTCGGTCCGCTTCCGGCCGGCGGTCCCGACCAGGGCGCCTGCGAACACCTCCGGGTGTGCCTTCGGTGACGCGGGGGCAGGGTCCTGGCGGCGTCGTGGGGCCGTCGCGGTCGGGGTGGTGGTCAGCCGGCCGACACCACGGCGGCGTGGAGCTCGCGTACGCCCGTGGTGCGCGGGTGCCGTTCAGCCAGCGCGTTGACGATGCTGCGGATCGCGGGCCGGTCGCGGACCTCACCCGGGCTGGCCCGGTGTGCGTCCAAGAGCGCGCGGGCCGTCTGCTCGGGCCGGTTCCACGCCCACCAGGCCCGTGCCATGTCCGTGCCCAGTCTCGCCTTGCGCTCGGCGGTCGGGAACTGGTCGGGCCGCAGGTCCTTTCCCGCCTCCAGGGCAGCGCCGGCGTCGCCGAGTGCCCAGTGCACACCGACCGCGTACAGGTCGACGGCGGCCGGGCTGATGGGGAACAGGCGGCCCGGCGGGGGCGACCCGGGCAGTTGGCGTGCGGAGTGACGGGCCTCTTCGACCATGGCCAGCGCCTCGGCTCGCTGTCCGCCCCGCGCGGCCGTGTATGCCAGCGTGCACAGCATCTGTGCGTACGCGGCCGCCGCAGCGTCCGTACGCAGGCCCGTCGCCTCCACATCGGTGGCCGCCGAGGACATCAGGCGCTGTGCCTCGCCGTGGCGGTCCTGGTGGCGCAGGACGATCGCCAGCTCCCGGGCGGCGGCGGCCGCCGCGAGCGGGGAGCCGGACACCTCGGACCAGGTGCGGGCGCGGTCCGCGGTGAGCCGTGCCCGCTCGTAGGCGCCGACCTTGCTGAGGACCGAGGATGCCAGGGAGTAGACCGAGGACAACCGCGCCTGGTCGAGATTCCGACGGGAGGCGGCGGCACGGTGGCCGTCCGCGATGAGACCGGGCAGCACGGCCAGGAGTCGGCTGTGGGCGCCCTTGTCGTACAGCTCCCGGGCGGCGGCGAGGCGGCCGTCCAGCGGCCCCAGGCCCCTCGTCGGTGCCGGCGTGGCGGCAAGCGCTTCGTCCAGTCCCATCAGCAGGGCAGCCGGTCCGGCGGCCGCCGTGGCGGTGAGCAGCGTGCGGCGGCGCATGGGGTCCTCCTCGGCGTCACGCGGACTGGCCGTCACTCTAGTGCCGGCCGGTGCTGCCGTGGACGGTGGCGCCAAAGAAGACATCAGGGTGTGTCGGGGTACGCCGACCTCGGCCGCCGCCAGGTGTACGAGCGTCAAGTCGACTACCCGTGAACGCCGTTCGAGCCGGGACACCGTTGCCGCGGAGCAGCCGATCCGCTCCCCGAGGTCGGCCAGCGTCCACGCCCGGTGCTCGCGCCCGAGCCGGATCAGGGCACCGGGACGTCGCTGTTCGGACAACTGGCGTGCTGTCGTGCTGTTCCAGAGCGGGTCTACGGGCACTGGACCCTCCCACGCCGCACCACCGGGGGCGTCTCACGGTACGGGTGTCGCGGACCGGCGTCGAGACCGCTTGCACACCGTGCAAAGGCCTTGCACCGCACGACAGATGACCACAGAGCGACCCGGCCGCCGCGGTGTGCTGGTCGCGTCGCCCCGAGCCGCGGGGCACCGTCCATCGGAGGCATGATGGCAACCTTCGCCGCACTCCCTCTGACCACCGGCCCGACGACCGGCACGGCCCGTTCCGCCCGCGAGGTCGTGCCGGCCGCCCTGTGGGACAAGCAGGTCGGACTCCTCATGCGGGACCACCCCTACGACTCCGTCATGGCGGCCCGGGTCCTCGGCCAGGGCTACGCCTACCTGCTGACCGCGATGCGGCACCGGAGCGAAGGTCTCGGGCTGGCACCGAGCACGCTCGTCGACATCGGCGTCCACACCGTCATCCTCGACACCGTCGGCTACGTCGAGCTGTGCGAGCGCTTCAACGACGGTCACTTCCTCCACCACGTCCCCGAGATCGACTTCAAGGACGACGGCTCGGTGCTGCGGACGGCGGACCTGATCGCCGCCGACGGCTGGGAGGTCGACCTGCCGCTGTGGGCGGACGCCGCCCAGTGCGGCCCCTGTCACCCGGGCAACGACTCGCACTGACCTCGCGGGGTGCCCACAGGCCCCGGTCGCCCGGCCGGGGCCTGTGGGCACGCCCCCGGGTGAGATTCCGTCGACGCGCCCCGCACGCTGTCGACGCCCGCCAGGATGGGCCGGGTGACCATCACCCCCGCAGACCTCTGGCATCACTACGGCCGCACCCGTCACGCCACCGACCGCACCGTGCCCGACCGCTTCTTCTGGAGCTGGAGCCAGGACGGCGGCCCCGGAGCCGAGGCCCTCGGCGACATCACCGGGCGCCGTATCGGCGACCTCGGCGCAGGCGCCGCCCGGCACGCCGCGCACCTGGCCGTCCACCACCGTCCCGCCCGCATCGTCGCCGTCGACGCCTCGCCCTCCCAGCACGCGATGGCCGGCGACCTGTACGGCCATCTCTCGTCGAGGCTGCGGCTGGTTCACTCCGACGTGGTCCGGCATCTGCACGCCGTGACCGACAACTACGACGTGCTCTACAGCGTCTTCGGCGCCGTCGACTTCACCGAGCCGCGCGAGCTGCTGCCGGCGGCGGCCTCCGCGCTGCGCCCAGGTGGCCGGCTGGCGTTCTCCACCCTCGCCCATCACCTCGGCGGCCGGCCCGCGCATGCCGACGTGCAGCACACCCGGATCGGCGCCAAGACCCCGGACGGCGAGGCGGCCACCATGCACCGCTGGGTGCTCCAGGAGCAGGTATGGACCAAGCTCCTCGACGAGGCGGGGTTCACCCGGATCAGCACCGAAAGGCTGCCCGGCGGAACTGGGCCGCGCGCCGCCGACACACTCCTGGTGACCGCGTTCCGCACGGACCGGCCCGCCGCGTAACGACCCGGTCGCCCACCCGGTCCGGGTGCTCACCGCGTCCCCTGGATGCGTTCGACCACGGGCTCGGGGAGGCGGACGGCGCGTTCGCAGGCCCTCGTCCGCAGTCGAGGACGGGGATGCCCTCGAGGTCGTACTCGTCCGCGGCATGCAGCCGCGAGTTCCCGCACCTCACCGGTGCGGGCACCTCGACGTGTGAACCGCCGCCGATCAAACCGGCCGCCGGGGTTCGAAGCCGTTACCTGCCCGGGGCCGAGTGCCGCGTCGCTTCGGCCGGGACAGTACGCCGTGGGCGGTCCGATGCCGTGCTCGTCAGAGGGGCTGTACGGGAAAAACTGCAACGCAGCGGGCTCGGCCCGTTCGCGTTTCCGCAGATGTCTCTGCGGCGGTGTGTCCGGTCGCCGATCCGATTGTCCCGGGCAGGCGTGCCGTCTGGGTCACGGGGCGGGCATCTCGCGTGGCGGTTGTTCCGACCTGGTAGTCCGTCCGGGGAACTCGATCTCGATGATGGTCCCGGATGCCTCGTCGGCGAGTTCCGGTTCGCCGCGGTTCAGCTTTGATTTGAGGGTCGCGAAGCCCTTCTTGACGTACGGGGCGGCTTTGACCGCCGCGGTGGTCACCGCGATGCCCACCGCGGCGGCGCCAGCCATGGCCAGCTTGAGCTTCGCCTCCGCCTCAGCCTGCGTGAGCCTGGCCCTGTCGTCGGCGAGGGCGTCGGCCTCTGCCCGGGTGAGCAGGTCGTCGTCGGCCGGGAAGAGCACGCTGTGGCCGGCGAGGTGGTTATCTTCGTCGCGCAGGAGGCTGCTGCGCCCGCCCGGCGTGGTGCTCGACTGCGAGAGGCGGGTGTCGGCCGGGTACTCGACGATCATCTTCTCCCGGACCATCCCGGGCCCGTCTTCAGTGGTCATGGGGCAACTGTAAGGACGGGGGCGGCCGTCGAGAGGCGTAACGCCTGAGACTCCCACTCCAGCTGTGAAGGTGACGCGCCCCGGTGGGCCTCGCCCCACGAGAGCGGGAAGTCATGTCTCCCCGGCGGGCGCCAACCCGAGCAGGCTTGACAGAACAGAGCGCCCTTCCCCCTCCCGGATCGGGTCGACGCCTCGTCAGCCGCCCACCAGGGCTGACGAACGCTCAGCGCACGATCTGACACGGATGTTCCTCAGACCCCGGTCCGCCGCAGGTCGCGACGATCACGGCCGGGACTCCGTCGCAGTGAATCTGGTATTTACCGCGACAGAGCCTCGGAAGGCCGTCAAGCGAACACACGTCCCATCGGCAGCTCCCGGAGCGGCACCGTCGCTACCGACGCCTGCCGTACCGCTGGCCTTCATGTCCGTGCGCCGTAGCTACACGAGGACAGGGCCGTTCCACATGGCAGGTTCTATGGGACTGGGGCGGCAGTGCCTTCAGAAGATCGCGGATGACGGGAGGGGTTACGCACTTGCCAGCTCAAGATATGTGACGGGCGCTTACAGTGCGCGACCATCGGGGAACGGGGTCGCGTTCCGGGCCGCGCGATGCGCGCCGACTCGTGGCGCGTCAACTCGTGGCGTGGTGAGGCGAGTTGTAGGATCTTCAGGTTGTTGCTGTGTTAGCGTGATCATGTCGAGTCGATAAATGTGCGACTTTGGTGGAGGGTGCGCCCGAGGGTAGGTGTGGACCGACACCTTTTGACGGCGTCCTGCGGGGTCGGACCACTCGCACTCAACCTTCCGGGAATCACATGTGTGAAATGGGGAAAATTGAAGTCTTCTCGCTTCCGTAAGATCACCGCTGCGGCCGGTGTCACCGCGGCTGCCGTGATGATGTCCATCGCCGGTACATCGAGCGCGTCGGCCGTGGTCATTCACAAGGAAGAAATCCTCACCGCCGAGGTGTGCGTCATCCGTGGCAACGGAATGGTCGCCAACGGGACCGCCATCGGGTTCACCTGCAACCCGAAGCGCGAGCCGGTCTGGGTTCTGACCTGGTGGTAGGGCGCGTCGGAGGCGGGCTGTCCGTCCGGCAGGGAAGAATCAGGGGGCGCGCCTGACGCGGCTGCATTTCCTTCAGCCGTGGTGAACGGTCCATCGACTCGGTCGGTGGACCGTTATGCCCTGGCAGATCAAGGCGTTCGCCTCGGTGCGGATCTTCGAGGCCATCTTGTCGAAGTGGAGAACCCCGGCAGCTCCAGCCCGGCCTCCACGACCTTCTCCAGCGCGATGTTGATCAGGTCCGCCGGCCGGTTTTTCGCCGCGGCTTCCTTGCGGATCGACTGCTCGGCGATCCGCCGGGCCTCCGCCTGGTCGTACACCACGCCGACCCGCTTGCGGACCAGGCCCCGGTGGTGCTTGGCGGTCCGCTCGGCCCGGTACACCGGGTTGGCGGTCCGCTCGGCCCGGTACACCGGGTTGGCGGTCCGCTCGGCCCGGTACACCGGCAGCGTGCCATCCGGCAGCTCCACCTGCCGCCGGACGAACTCCACCACCTGCTCCGGCACCTCCTCCAGTGCCGGGAAGCACCCCATGCGCTGATACGACTTCAGCATCAGCAGCAGGGCCAGCAGATGCTCATCCCCGTCCGTCGCCCGGCCGCCCACTCCAGCTCCTCGCGAGTCGACGAGAAGAACAGATGCAGTTCATGGCGCGGTGATCAGCCGCTGGAACCGCGGATACGCGGTCCGCTCGATCGATGTCACAACCCACCCCCGGCCCCAAGACGATGGTCAACATCACCACCAACGACGCTGAGCCGATCGGGTGGCGGGCCGGAGGCTCAGGGCTTCAAGATCAATTCAGGTGACCTGCGAGGTCGTACGCCAGGCTGAGAGATCCGCAACGGGGTCCTTCAGGCCGGGGAGCGCGTCAAAGTCCCGTCATCGCCGTGGCCCGCGGCACAGTGGCCGCACCGAACTCAACGATCTGATGGGCGAGTTGGGTGAGCCGTTCGCTGGTGGGGGTGTCGGTGCAGTGGCCGTCGCGGTGGAAGAGGGGGGTGCCACCGGTGTTGAGGGTGACTCCGAGGGGTGTGGGCCAGCCGCGCATGGCGTGGACGACGGAGCGCAGTGAGGTGAGAGTGGTTCCGCATGCCTGCCAGCCGGCCGCGGTGACGACACAGCCGACGGCGCGGTCCTGGAAGTAGGGGCGGGTGTCCTCGCGGAGGTCTTCGAGGAGGTCAAGGGCGTTCTTGACGAGGGCCGAGATGCCGCCGTGGTAGCCGGGGGTCCCGATGATGATGCCGTCGGCCCGGCGGACGGTGTCGACGAAGTCGAGCTGGGCGTCGGTGCGCTCCGGATGCTCGGGTGCGTAGTGGGGCAGAGAGGCGAGGAACGTACCGCCGAAGTGCCGGGTCTCGGCGCCCTGCGCGGCAGCGGCGCGCAGGGCCGTGGCGACGGCGAGTTCGCTGGAGGAGTGACGGCGGGTGGTGCCGCCTATTCCGACGACGAGCATGTGGATCACGTGTCCTTGCGGAGGCTCAGGATGTTGCGCGGGGGGCGTTGCGGCTGGAGTGCTGAGCGCCGACGAGCCGGATTCGGCTCTGTCCGCGGGTGTGGAGTCGCCGGCACGCGGACGGTGTCGTCGGGGAAGGTTCTGCCTCGCCGGCGGTGATGCCCTCCTGAACGTGTCCGGCCGGTCCCGTCGGGTCATGGCAGCTCGTGCGCCACTGGTGAGGCTGGGGCTCGTGCCGGCTCCTTCGGCGGTTTGTCAGCAGGCGACGGTGATCCGCTGCCGAAGGGCAGTCGGGCGCTCGACTTCGTCGGCGAGCGCGAGGGGAGAGGGCGAGGGCGAGGGCGAAGCCCGGGACGGAGATGGCACTGTTGCCGTCGTTGTCGGTCAGGACCTGGTCCCCGCCGAGCCCGGTGGCGCGTGCGAGCCCCCGCATCCGGCGGGCTCACCACGGGGCCCGCATCAGCTGATGTCGGTCTCCGCAGCGGGGCCCATGCGGTGAGGATCGTGCCGCCTCGGCACCGGTAGCGAGTGATCGCTGTCCGGCTGGAGGTCTGATCTCTGCTCCGCCCGCCTCCGGCCACCACCTCCCACCGGGGTAGTAGCGCCGAAGGACACTTCTTGCTTCGCTTCGGATGCTTTTCTGCCGGCCACACCGGGACAGCTGTAGATCAAGCCGACCGCTCCCCGGGGCGCCGGGACTCTACACCGGCTGTGTCCAGTCTCCCGGAAGAAGGGGCGGAAGGCCGAGGCGGTCGACTGTTTCCGTCCACTGCCTGACCAGCTTGAGTCCTCCGAACATCCCTGACGGAGAACGCAGTTCGGGTAGGTTCTCACCGAGGCCAAGCCCCTCCTGCACCGACGTCACCCACTCCTCGAGTCGTGCCAGCCAGGGCTCGGCCGCCGAGGGATCACTCACAAGTCCATTCGCCTCGTGGACAAGCCGGAGGCCTTCGGTGCGAAGCGACTCCGGCGCACAGGTGATCTGGTCGAGGGCCCCTCCCTGTTCCTGCCAGTACGGCTCTCCGCCGTTCCGCAGACCGCTCACCTGGAGACCCGCCAGAACCAGATGGCGACTTTGCGCGGCCACCATCCGCCACTGGCCGGCACGTATTCCGCCACCGATGTCCTCCAGTGCTCCCTGGATGACCAGCAGCGTGATCACGGATCCGTGACTGACAGATGAAACGTAGGACTGCAATCCACTCACGCTTCGAACGCTCACGCAAAACCTCTTCAGTGAAATAGAATCAGGCAGGACGGGATCGCCGCTCACATGTGACCGGCGGAAAATCCGGCCTCCTTTTCATCCACCCGCTGCATGCCGAGCCAAAGCATGTCCTCACTGAAAAGCGCCTCGACATCGGGGTCCCACTTCTCCGACAGAGCGTAGGTCCAGGTACCGGGTTCACCGACGGTGCTCTTTTTTGAAACCAGCGACGCCCGCAACCCCCACCGGGACACGATGTGCTCCTTACCGAACGACTCCCACGAGGTACCGACAGCCGGCTGCAGGCTCAGCCGCCATGAACCGGTGTCGACATCGGCGAGGTAGGAGTGGAGCGAATCTTCCACGCGCTCCATGTAGTGAGGTACGTCGCGCGCGCACGGCGGAGGGCTGATCGCCAGCTCGTACGCCGCCAGTGCTCTGGAATCCTCCAGGCGCTCCAGCTTCTCCCCCAGCCATTTCCATTTGAAGTAGCACTCCCCACGGGCCGCCGCGTGACGCTCGAGTGCCGCCATGAGCGCCTCACCCGCTCGTACCCCGGCCACCAGGGGCTTGTGGGCCTGCAGAGCCTTGGCCGCCGCCCACATGCGGTGCGCGTCCACCGCATGCCAGTCGCTTATCCACTCGTATGCTTCGGCCTCCAATTGCTGCTGCCAGGCAATCCACTGATCGGTGCCGGAAAGCGGAATACCCAGACCGTACCTGGTGATGACATCGATCGCCTTGCGTTTCTTCCCGATATCTCCTGGATTCATCTCCTGCGGAGGCCACGTAGTCGAGCTCATTTCGTGGCGCCTGTCCAGGAGCTGTCGAGAGCCGCAGGTTATTCCGTCGACCCGCGCGCCGTTCGGGTATGACATCAGCGGAAGGGTACTGGCCACGTCATTTTCCACGACGGCGTAAATGTCCAAGTCGCTGGTGTCGTTACCGAATCCGGCAATGACCGACCCGGCGGCGACCACTAGAAGTGGCTCCCCGAATGCTTTGTCTACCTGATCCAGCACCTGCTTTTCCGTGAGGTCATACCGTTTGATGTAATCGCGATACCTGTCGAGCCGAGTATCATCCATCGGTCGGTCCATTCTGATTCGGTGCATGTGAGTGCGCGGTACCGGTCCGGCTCCCGTCAGGCGCGCCAGGGGCGCGGGACGCGGCGGGCCGACGTCTCGTGGGTCTTTGCCCAGCGCCGGATCGACCGGTACAACACGTCCCGCGTGTCCGGGACCCGGACGGTGACGTCGAAGGGGTCGGTCACCGACAGATAGCCCTGATAGGCACGGAAGGCGGTCACCTTCAGCAGCTGCATCCGATCCAGGTACTCCTCGGCGAACGGCAGGTAGAAGCGGTTCCACTGCTGAGGTGTCACGTAGGGCAGGCGGTCCAGCGGGGTGACACCGTTCTCGGCGCGCCAGTCGTTCAGAGCGTCGAGTACGGTGTCGAAGGCCTCACCTACGCGCTGGGCGTCATCGCCCCGGCCGAGAACGGACAGCCGGTGCCCGCGTGGTGGGCCGGAGTCGAGCAGCCGGGTGACATGAGCGGCGATGTCGTCGGTGCTGACCATGTCCAGCAGGCCCTTCTCCTCCGCGACGAGCGCGGGCACAGCGCCGTTGCACATCGCGGCGGGCAGCCAGAAGAAGCCGCTGTAACGGTCGAGACTGCCATCCGCCCTGGCTCCTACGACGATGGGGAAGCGCACGATGTCGGCGTTGTCCCGTTCGGCGTGGACCAGACGTTCGGCGGTTGCCTTGGACCACTCGTAGGAGTTGCGGTAGGCGTCACGGGAGGGTGAGGTGATGTCCCCCTCCAAGCCCGTGACGAACGAGGAGGACAGGTGGACGAAGTGGGTGTCGGGGCCGGCCAGGGAGAGCGCCGCACGCAGCGGACGGACGTTGGCCTCCTCGGCGTCCCCGTCCGGCAGACCGAAGCGGGTGTCGGCCACGCAATGGACGATGGCGTCCCAGGAACCGCGCAGTTCCGCCGGGGGCTCCTCCTCCCCCATGCGCCAGACGAAATGGTGCGTGCCCTCGGTACCGCCGCGGCTGACGCTGTACGTCGGGCGGCCGGCCGCCCGCAGCGCGCGGACGACGGTGCTGCCGACGGTGCCGGTAGCACCGGTGACCAGGGTACGGGTGGACGCGGTCACGAGAGCGGCGCCGTGACACGTCGCTCGATGGCCCGCAGCATGTCCTCGGCGTTCTCCTGCAGCGCCTTGGTGGCGACCGGATTGAGCATGTCGGCGAGCAGCGGGATACCGATCTCGAAGTCCACGGAGAAGGTGACGACCGATGTGTCGTCCGTGGCCTCTTCGACCCGCCAGTAGCCCGTGAACATGTCGAGGTCGCCGGAGACCTGGTCGAAGGACATGAGCCTGGAGCCGTGGTCGAGGGTGTCGGCCTCGATCCACTCCAGGACCGATCCCTTCAGGAGTACGGACCACTCGCTGGTACGGGCCCCGCCTTCGGTCTCCCCGATCACGGTGACCGACTCGACGTTCTCCATGTAGGTGGCGTAGTCCTCCAAGCGGATGACAGCCGCCCAGGCTTCGGCGGCCGGAGCCTTGATCGGCAGGTTGACCTCGACATTCGGCATGGTGGTGTGTCTCCTTGTGTGGTCCGTGAGGGGGGTGCGCTAGGGCTGGCGTATGGGTCAGTCGGCCGGGTCGAAGGTGATGTCGCGAGCCGTGCAGAAACGACCGACGACCTCGTCGCAGACCAGGAGGGACGGCGGGTGGTGGTGGACGGCCAGTGAGTCGAGGGCGAGCCCGGCCGCTTCCTGTCCGCGCCCGTAGAGGCGGCTGCCGACGACCGGGGTGAGGGCGGCGAGCACCCGGTCGCGGGTGTCGCTGAGGGTGGCGCGCAGACCCACCGCCGAGGCCATGGCCGCCTCTCCGGTGATGGCACCGGCGTCGATGTCCGCGGCGAGTTGGCGGCAGGAGCCGCCGAGGGTCAGCAGTTCGCGGGTGGCCCGGCCGAGGAGGGCGGTGCGCGGGCCGAACCGCCCCGACGCGGTCACCCCCTGGCAGGCGGCGTCCAGCAGACCGCTGAGGACACCGTGGTAGGTGGCGGTCAGCAGTACGGAGAACCAGGCCATGCCGGAGGTGACGTTCTCGTCGATGACATCGGCGGGTCCGCGGTGGAAGACGAGCCGGTCGTCGACCTCGACATCCCGCAGGACCAGCCGGGCGGTGTCGGAGTCCCGCATGCCGAGCGAAGGCCACTCCCCTTCGACCGTCAGACCGTGCGAGGTACTCGGGATCAGGGCGAGGATGGTCTCGTCGGTGCCGGTGACGCGGGCCGTCAGACACACCAGGGTGGCGGTGGTGGCCAGCGAGCAGGGATATTTGACACCGCTGACGCGGTAACCCTTCTCGATCGGGACGGCCTCGGAGCGGCTGGTCATGAAGTTGGGGCTGCCACCCGGCTCGGCGAACGCGGACGCCACGAGAGCGCCCGAAGCCGCGATGCCCTCCAGCAGCATCCACGTGCTGTCGCGGTGCCGCTTCCAGTATTCGACCATCAGACCGACGGTGAAGGCGTGCATGTTCAGGGCGACGGCCGCGGAGGGGTCGATGCGACCGAGTGCGCGCTGTGCGGCGGCCATCTCGACCAGGCTCGCGCCGGCGCCGCCGAACTCCTCGGCGATCGGCAGCGCGGCGTACCCGCCGGCGGCGAGGTCCCGGATACGTTCCGTGCCGGTGGCTCCCTCGCGCGGTCGCGGCGGCGTCCACGCCGTGCTCCAGCCGGCGTCCAGCAGAGCACGGTGCGGCGGTGCGCCGTCCTCCGGTTGTTCTGTCGCGTCCACGGCAAAGCTGCCCATGGTTCTCCCTTCACTGGTCACAGAGCGGCCGGCCCGGTTCTCGGAGTGCTCGGCGCGGTGTGACGGACCGACTCTAGGCAGCGAGGACGGCCCAGTTCAGTGAGTGTTCCTTTGTGCGGAACGCGAGATCGCGCGGGCGCCGCCTGACCGGTCGTCACGGATCCACGACGGTGGGGAACGGCATCGAAGCGCGGGCAGCGGGGACGAGGCCACGCTCCGGCGGCTCCCGGGCCGGGAGGTGCCCGAGTACGTCATGACGTCGGGCAGAGAACCGCCCACTGCGTGCCCGACCGCGCGCCGACGGCTTCGGTGTCCGATTCGCGTGCCGCGGCGAGAGGGCCGTGGACCACGTGGAGCCCGGCGGCGTACCGCTCAGGAATAGGAGAGTTTGCGGCTCTCGGCTCGGAAGAAGGCGAGAGCGACGACGGCGAGACCGGCCGCGAAGGCGCACAGGACTGCGGCGGGGAGCAGGACGTCCGCGACACCGCCGCCGCGGAGGATGACCTCGTTGAAGCCGCGCATCGCCCAGTAGCTGGGCGCGGCGGGGGCGAAGGGACCTGCCCAGTCCGGCATCGCCGACTGCGGGGTCAGGGCTCCGCCGAGCCCCGCGAAGACCAGGGCCAGAATGTTGGCGATGACGAGGAGCTGGGAGAGCGTGCGGCACAGCGCGACAAGCGCCATGCCCAGCATGACCACGCAGAGCGCCAGCGGCAGCGCCACCACCACCAGGCCGAGGTAGGAACCCGAGACCTGCAGGCCGAACAGCAGCCCGCCGACGACGAAGATGACGGCGAGCTGGAACACGGCTGCGGCCAACGGGACGACCAAGCGCGCGGCCAACAACTCGACCGGGCGGGCGGTGCTCGCGCGCAGCCGGTCCCAGGTGTTCCAGCCGTGCTCGCGGAACATGGAAAGGCCGATGATGTTCACCATGAAGAAGAGGAACATCACCGCCATGCCGGGGACGCCCTGTTCGGCTCCGTTGGCGTCGGCGGCCTCACCGCCGGCCCGCAGGGCGGCACGGAATAGGGGCTGCATGAAGCCCATGATGAGCAGCGGCATGACCGTGCGGACCAGCAGAGGCGTGTAGTCGCGCATCAACAGCCGGACATCCTGCCGGACCAGGGCGGTGATCCGGACCAGCGCACCGTCACCCATGGCGTACCACCTCGACCCTGCCGTCGCTGTCCGACCTGCCGTCGCTGTCCGACCTGCCGTCGCTGTCCGACCTGCCGTCGCTGTCCGACCTGCCGTCGCTGTCCGACCTGCCGTCGCTGTCCGACCTGC
>NZ_JBIRHU010000025.1:0-7309 GCF_044328675.1 Streptomyces sp. NPDC017890 | reverse complement strand
CGTTGCTGTCCGACCTGCCGTCGCTGTCACTCCCGGGCGCGCCCGGGTCCGCCCTCTCGTCATGGCGTCCTCCGGTGAGACGGAGGAAGACACTGTCCAGGCTGGGCCGGACGACACGCAGGGTCGACAGGCGTGTGGTGGCGTCACCCAGGGCGGCGAGCACCTGAGCGGTGACCGACTGGGGCTGTTCCACCCGGACGAGGAGCCTGTCGCCCTGCCGGGTGACCGGCCAGGGCAGATCGAGCTCGGGAGGTTCGCCGGAGAAGACCAGTTCCACGGCACTGTCGCCGTGCCGCCGGACCAGTTCGTCGACGGAGCCGCGGGTGAGGACGCGCCCCTGATGCAGGACGACCACGTCCGCGGCGAGCTCCTCGATCTCGGGAAGGTAGTGGGTGGAATAGCAGACCGCGGTGCCCTGCGCGGCCAGCTCCCGCACATGGGCGAGGATGCGGCCTCGCGTCTCCACGTCGACGCCGGCGGTGGGCTCGTCGAGGAGGACCAGTCTCGGCCGGTGGATCAGCGCCATCGCGGTGTGTACGCGGCGCTGCTCTCCCCCGGAGAGCCAGGAGGCGCGGCGGCCCATCAGACCGTTCAGAGCGAGGGGATGGGCGACCTCCTCGATGCGCTGACGGGCCGCCCGGCCCCGGAGACCGGCCAACTCGGCGAAGAACTGCAGATTCTGGAACACCGTCAGCGGTGGGTAGATCGCCAGCTCCTGCGAGGCCAGGCCGAGTTCACGGCGCGCCCGGCGCGGGGTGCGCGCCATGGAGTGACCCAGCACCTCGATCTCCCCGGCGTCCGGTCGCAGGAGCCCCGCGATCAGGGACATCAAGGTGGTCTTGCCCGCGCCGTTATGACCCAGCAGGCCGACGATGGTGCCCTCGGCAATCTCCAGATCGACGTGGCGCAGCGCGGCCGTACCGCCGTAGCTCTTACCGAGCCCGCGCACGGAGAGGGCCGGTGGCCGGGACGTGGCGGGGGACGGGCGTGGTTCAGTCGGCACGGCGTGTCCAGACCTCCGGCAGCATGGGGGGACGGCGGCCGGCGAACGGATCGGACGCGGCGTCGCCGTGCACCCGCTCGCCCTCGGTCCACGGTCGACAAAGACCGGTGGCCCTCAAGCCGGTCCCGGTCGTGGCGGAAAGCGTCACGCGGCAGCCTCCCGAGCCGGACGGGCGGCACCGGGCAGCCGGATCCCCACAGCCCGCGGCATCCGGCCACGACCGTGCGGGCGTCCGGTTCCGTGATCCCGGCGCTGCACGGTGTGCGGTGGCGCGGCCGGGCCGACGAGCCGCGCGCGACGGCGTCGAGACGGAACGGCACCCGCTCCCGGGGACGGACAGCGCCCGGGGAAAGTGGTCTCCATGCGTCGGTGCACCTTTCGGATACGGACGGCGACAGCGATCACACTGTCAAGCACGCCGTTCCCGGTTCAACGCATGTTCCGGTGGACGGAACACCGCTTTCCAGCGGCGCGCACGGGCGGCTAGAACTGTTCTCCCACAGCCGCGGACCGTCTGTGCCGCTGCCCGGCACTGCTCCCACGAGGGCACCGCGTCGCGCGATCCGCCGGACCACGGAAAGGACGGCCTGGGACATGACAGCGAGCGTCGGAGCGGAGGTGGCGAAGGAGACCCTCACCGCGGTCCGCCGGCATCTCTCGCCGCAATTGGCCCTTCTCTACGGAATGAACGGCTCCAGCGCCATCGAGGCGTACGGCGAGGGGGCTCGAGTGCGGCTGTCCGACGGCCGCACCCTGCTCGACTTCGGCAGCTACGCGGTGACCCTGCTGGGGCAGCGCCATCCGGCCGTGATGGCGGCGGTGCGCGACGAGCTGGACGCGATGCCGGTGTCCAGCCGTGTCCTGGGCAACCGAGCGACCGCGGCGCTTGCCGAGGCGCTGGCCGACTGGGCCGACCCGGGCCGCCTGACAAAGGTATGGCTCGGACTCAACGGCTGCGACGCTGTGGAGGCGGCACTGAAGCTGGCACGCCGGGCCACCGGCCGTCGCCGGGTGATCGCGGTCGAGGGCGCGTACCACGGCAAGTCCATGGGAGCGCTGGCCGCCACCTGGAACGTCCGCTACCGCGAGTCCCTGGAGCCCCTGCTCGGCGGGGTGACCCACATCCCGGCGGACGCCGCCGCGGTGCCCGGCGCCTTCGAGGGCGAGGAGGTGGCCGCGGTCCTGGTGGAACCGGTCCAGGGCGAGGGCGGCGTACGCCCCCTGGACCGGGCGTTCCTGACGGCTCTGGCCGACACGGCCCACGCACACGGCGCGTTCGTCATCGCCGATGAGATACAGACCGGATTGCGCCGCTGCGGCCCTCGCCTGGTCAGCACCGAACTCGGCATGAAGCCCGATGCCGTCCTGCTCGGCAAGGCGCTGGGCGGCGGGATCCAGCCGGTGTCCGCCCTCGTGGCGACGCCGGAGCTGTACGCCCCGCTGGCCGCGGATCCGTTCGTGCACACGACCACGTTCTCCGGGCATCCGCTCGGGGCGGCCGCGGGCGTGGCGGCGCTGCGGGCGGTGGAGGAACTCGCCCCACGGGGCCGTGAACTGGCGGAGGTCTTCGGCTCCGGTCTGACCAGGCTGGTGGAACGCCACCCAGGACTGGTCACCGCGGTTCGCGGCCAGGGACTGCTGTGGGGCCTGGAGTTCTCGACACCGGCGGCGGCGGGCGAAGTGCTGATGGAGCTGGGGCGCCGAGGCCTGGTGGTCTCCCCATGCCTGGGCCGGCCGGAGGTGCTGCGGTTGCTGCCCCCGCTGGTCGCCACGGACCAGGACGCCGAGGAGGCGCTGGCCCTCCTGGACGCCGTCTGCGCGGCGGTGCCCGACGAATTCCGCCCGGTGGTCGCCGCGGCCCGGACCTGACCGTCCAGGGCCTCTCGCCCCGAACGATCGAGCCGGAATCACCAGGGAGGACGGGAAACATCAGACGGCGGTGATCAGTTCGGGGCTGCGCTGCAGTTCACGGGAGACGACGGCGCAGGCGGCTTTGAGGTGCGCGGCGGCCAGACCGGCGTCGAGCCCTGCCTGCGGGCCCGCGACGGCCAGGGCCCCCGCAGCCGCGCCGAGCGCCGTCAGCACGGGCGCGGCGAGACCCGTCACTCCGGTCGCACCGCGGACGACCGTGAAGCCCTGGTGCCGGGCGCGGTCCACCTCGGCCCTCTGGACGCGCGCCGCGCGGTGCGCGAAGGCCTCGGCGCCGAAGGCGCGGAGGACTCCGGTTGCGGCCCGCTCGGAGGCCCAGGTCTCCTCCACGGCCTGCCCGCCACCGGGGCCGTGGGTGTGTCGTACGGCATCCACCAGAACGGGGTCCGCCCCGGTGGGGTCGGCGATGAAGATGAACGCGCTCCCATGGGTGAGGCGTTGGAGGTGCTGCGCATGGGGAAGGGCGATGTCGCGCAGCATGAGCTGGCGAGGAACCCGGGCCCCCAGCATGAACAGCCCCATGCCGAGCCTCAGCCCCTTCTCACCACGCTCCAGCATGCCTTCCTTGACCAGTTCGGTGGTGATGCGGTGGGCCGTCGCCTTGGGCATGTCGGCCCGGCGGGCGATCTCGGAGAGCGGGAGTTCCGGCTCGCTGGGCCGGAAGGCGCGGAGAACGCCGAGACCGCGCGCGAGCATGGAGCGGGAGCTGTTTCCGACGGACAAGGGAACTCCTCCGTGTCAGGACGGTGCGAAGTGCGGTGATGCGGTGCCGGCCGGCGCGCGAGGTGCTGTGGTGCGCCCGGTCGGAGGCCCGCTCAGGTCGTGCGTGGTGAGGACATCAGAGGCGTGCGGTCGCGCGCGGACCGTGCAGCCGCCTGCTCCGAGGGTTGCCCCGCCCGATGGACGCGGTCGGTGTGGTCTCCCGGGTGGTACGTGCTCGAGTACCGGGGCCGCGTTGCGTGAGGCGGCCTCATCAGTGCCGGGGGGGCGAGGTGGGCCGGGTACGCGGAGCGCCTTCGGTGCCGGCCGCGGCCGTGAAGACGCCGAGTGAGCGGGAGAACCGGGGTCTCACGACGTCTTACCGTTCGCAGATGTCGCCCACCTGCGACGCCCTTCGAGCCAGTGCCCGGCCGCCGACGTGGTCGGGTCTTGCGGGGGCACCGTGAGTGAGCACCGCGCGCGACCGGGAGCCGGGTCGAGCGCCGGCCGCTCCCGCGCGCCGGGCGCTATCCCGAGGGCGATCCGCCGTGTCCCACGGACACGCGGCTGCGCACGGTCCGGAGCCTTCGTCCGTGACGGACACGACCGGGATCTGTCCGCTGGTCACGACCTGCCCTCTCCGCTGGTTCCGGCACGTCAGGCGCTGTCGTCGAGGACCCCGTCCCCGTGGCGCACCGGCGGTTGCGGCGGACGGGAGTCCGGTAGGCGGCGCACCTGGGCGTGGCTGCCGTCGGACGCCGACTGGAGCGGACGGATCTCATTCAGTCCTGCGGAGAAGGCCACGGTGAGCTCGTCGATGCGGTAGGCGCAGGGCGCGACCTGGTCCAGCAGGTGAATCTCCGCCAGAGCGTCCAGCAGCATGTGAGCTTCATGCACCCCGGTGCCGAGCAGGTCGGCCGCGGTCGCCGGCGAGACGATCCTGCCGCCGGTCGCCGCCAGGCGTTGCAGCGCATTCGCAGCGGCGGGCGTCAACGTGCGGTACGACCACGACAGAACGGTCCGCAAGGTGGTCGCCTCGTCCACCCCGCAGTCAAGGCCGTCGAACAGCGACCGATGCCATCGGGCGGTGTTCTCGGCGGCGACTCGCAGGGCCAGCGGGACATAGCCACAGGAGCGCGCGATGTCCGGCGCGGCCGATCGTTCGAACCACGGTCCGGCAGCGGCCTCGAGCAGCCGCCAGGCCTCCTCCTTGGTCACCGGCGGCACTGTAACCCGCTCCGCGCCGTCTCGTACGACCAGGCCGGACAGCCGATTCCGGCTCGTCACCACCACGTGGCACCCACCAGCCGCCGGCAGCAGTGGCCTGACCTGTCCGGCGTCGGCCGCGTTGTCCAACACGATCAGTGCCCGCTTGCCGGTCATCAGGCTGCGGTACCGGGCCGCGAGGTGTTCGGCAGGCACCTCTGCGTCCACCTGTCCGCCGAGGGATGCCATGAAGTGGCGCAGGACATCGGTCTCATCCACCGGCAGGCCTGGGCCGAAGCCGCCCAGATCGGCGAACAGGACGCCGTCGGGGAACTGGTGCGCCACACCGTGGGCCCAGTGGAGCACTGTGGTTGTCTTGCCGATCCCCGCCTGCCCGTCGACCACGACAACGTTGCACTCCGCCGGGTCATGACGCTTGTCCGACTGGTGAAGAGCGCGGTCCAGTGCGGACAGGATCGCTGCCCGCCCGACCAGGCCGGGCACCGCCCGGGGTAACTGGTTGAGTGACGGGCCGGTGCGGCCGGACAGGTCGGAGGCGACGAGACTGCTCAGTCGGCCACCGGTGCGCAGTGCCTCGTCACATCGCTGGGCAAGCAACTTGGTCGGCGCCTTGCCGCCGGTCTCCACCCTGCTGAGGTGGCTCTTGCTGTAGTTGACCAGCTGGGCGAGCTGTCCGAGCGACAGCCCCCGGTCGCCTCGGGCGGCCCGTAAGGCGGACCCGAAGGACCGCGTGGGGTACATGTTGGTCTTCATTCGCAACTACTCCGGTCTTTTCTGCTCAGCCGGCTGACCATGCGCGGATCGTCTCAAAACACACCGGGCAGTACGAACTGTCAGCAGGCGTGCGGACAATCCTGATCGTCATGCGGAGGTACTCACCCCCCGGCACGCACAGCTGTGTCGACCGACCTCTTCGGTTCCTCGATCGGGCCGGCGACGTCGACGGTGAGCCGTTCACATACCTGGGGCTTGTCGGTGTGCCGCTGGGCCCGGCGAACCGGGACAGACCGAGGAGGGCGCCCCGATGGCACGGGCGGCTGACCGGACGCAGGAGAAGTGGCGACAGACGGTGCGCTCACACGTCGCCCGGCCCCGGACGCTGCTCGCTTCGACCAGCTGCTGACAACCGGTCACCCTGTGGAGGACCGCGCAGGCCGTCCCCGGGTCGTCGTGCCCGGACTCTCTCGTGATCGGGTCCGAACGACCGGTCCGGATCCCCGTGTCATCCGCAGAGGCGGTGCACTGTCAGAAGGGGAGATAATCCCTCGAGCGCGGTTCGGGGAAGACGTCGGGCAGTCGGAAAGCCCGGCAGCGCGGCAGGGATGCGCCGTTCGGATCGTTGTCGACACGCCAGGTCCCGTCCGCGAACGGATCGGAAAGCTCGGTCCAGCCCAGATTCACTTCGAAGTAGTGGGCCGCAGTGCGAACCGAGGGCTTGTCGGCGTCATCCATGATCACCAGACCGCCCGGCTTCACGATCTTCCGCAGGTAGTAGAGGTCGAGGAAGACCTCGTGAAACACATGGCTCCCGTCGACGAAACCCGCATCGGCGACGAAACCCTCCGCGATGAGCTGAGGGAAGGCCTCTGAATTCAGCGTCGGAAGAAGCCTGGCGATCTGGTCGAGGCCGGCGGAGCAGAGCAGGTCCCACCCCACGTTGGACCACATGTCCTTCTGGAACGGATCGATCACGACGTGCTGAGGGTTGGCGTGGTCCCGGGAAACAAGCGCCTCCCCCACGGCAAGCGCCGAACTGCCGTAGGCCAGCCCTACTTCGACGACGGACTCGACGTTTTCGGCGACGAGGCAGTCCCGAAGAAGGTCGCAGTCGCGCTCGGGAAGAGTGATGTACTCGAAGTCACCATCGAAATTTCGCGTCCGAGCGGGGCCACCTTGCGCCAACTCGCGCCGGACTTCCCGAACCCGAATAGCGCGGTCATCTGTTTTGCGGTTATCGAGCTTCATGAAAAAATTGTAGGCGCCCGACCCATCGGAAGCAAGCATTGTCAACGTACATCACTGAAATAACGTCTGCCCAATTCAGCTACCTTTCAGTAATTAACGAAGAGCTTATCTCGGGCCGGACGGACATTCCCCCTGATCTTCAACTCCGCACGCTGGTCGACTTATAAAAACGGCTTCTTGACACCCTTCGGGAGAGGCGCGTAAGGATTGGATAAACCGCCTCACGAGTGTCCGGGGATTGCGTTGACAGTACGCCGACGCAGTCCGGAATCGCACCGGATTCTTGTTCCACTCGCACCGGAAGCCGGCACTCGTCACCGCTCTGTCCAGTACCCGAGGGGTTCCGGCTCGAATGGGACGCCCGTTGAGAAGTGGGGTGGGGGCCCCCCCCCCCCGGGGGGGGGGAGCCCAAGACAACGGCGCAGCGAATTGACTGTGGGGAGGGGGGGGGCGGGGGGGGCCCGCCCCCATTGGGTGGTGAGTGGA